>JAPLCR010000001.1:0-9882 GCA_026392135.1 Armatimonadota bacterium | reverse complement strand
GACGCTCTACACAAGCAGGAGACGACACGCCTTGCCCTCGAAGAGGCAGGGAGGCTGAAATCAGACTTTATCGGCTTTGTGGCACACGAACTGAGGAATCCTCTCACAACCATTCGGGGCTATGTCCAGACACTGCTTCAAGATACAGGGCATACGTTTGATGAGGAGACGAAAGAGGAGTTTTACAGTGCTATAGAGGCAGATGCCGATAGGCTACTAGAGATGATTAACGACCTTCTAGACGTATCGCGTTTGGAGGCAGGCAGACCGCTCACACTTAGCCTAAAAGAGGTGGATATACGCTCGCTCCTCGAACGGCTTGTAAAACGTCATAGATTCTACAAGTTCTTCACCACAAACCACGAGCTAGTGCTGCAGATGTCTGACGACGTTCCAGCTACCATTCTAGCGGATGAGGACAAACTTAATCAGATAATCTCTAATCTACTCTCGAACGCGATAAAATACTCACCGAACGGGGGCAGAGTTGGAGTATCGGCAGAGATTTTGGAGAGCGGCTTACTACAAATTCGGGTTCGTGACAGCGGGGTTGGGATGACAGAGGAGCAGGGAGGACGCTTGTTCCGTCAGTATGAGCGTATTGAGCGTAGCTCCATTCAAAACATTCCGGGAACGGGCTTGGGGCTGTATCTCACAAAAAACCTCGTTGAGCTACATGGAGGTAGGATTACCTGCAGGAGCGTTCAGGGCAGTGGAAGCGCGTTCACGATAACGATTCCAGTACGCCCTTGACCTTCTCCCACTCCCTTCACTATAGCGAAGGGAGTGGGGGGAAAACCTACACCTTAAAGCGGATATGCACAATGTCGCCGTCTTTTACGGGGTACTCTTTAGTTTCCAAGTGCATTTTCCCCGCGTCCTTCGCCGCGTCCCAACAGCCTTGAACGGACTGGAACTCGTCCCACCCTATTACTTCAGCACGAATAAACCCGCGAGCAAGATCACTATGGATCTTCTCCGCCGCACCAACTGCGTTTGTTCCGCGTGTAATAGTCCACGCCCGTACCTCATCCTCACCTACGGTAAAGAAACTCACCAGCCCTAGTGCAGCGTAGGCGGCACGTATCAGCCTATCGCGAGCAGCGGCACTCAACCCCATCGCCTCAAGGAACTCCTTCTCCTCTTCCGGCTCCATCTGTGCAATCTCCATCTCCACCTTGGCGCAGAGCGAAATAAACGGCACGCCCTGCTCTGCAGCATACTCGGCAAGCGGCTTCGCAATTTCGGGAAGGGTCTCGGCAGCATCGTCTTCACCCACGTTTGCGACAAGAATTACGGGCTTCCCTGATACAAACGCGAAACTCCGTACAGAGCGCTTCTCGTCTTCGGTAAGCGCGAGGGTACGAACAGGCTGGAAGGTATCAAGATGCTCTTTAATTTTGGCGATAACCTGTTGCTCCGCCGCCTCCGCAGGCGACTGGCGCTTCTGCGAGCGTGCCTTTTCAAGCCGCTCCAGCCGCCCCTCTACTGCCATTAGGTCGGCGAGCAGAAGCTCTTCCAGCACTTTTTCTGCCTCTCTCCTCGGGTTGATTCCCTCTGGAGGGGCAGGAATGACAGAGTCATCGAAGGCGCGTATCACAAATACTAGTGCCTCCGAATTTCGGACAGAGACGAAGAAATCTGCACCGAACTTGTCTGCCTGACGCTCCTCACGTTCAATCCGCGCACCACCTTCTGTAAACTCGATAACCGCGGGTGTAATTTTCTTGGGTTCGCACATCGCGACAGCGTGATCGAACCGGGGGTCAGGAACCGGAATTACAGAGACGTTGACCTCTGTTGAACCATACTTATTGAGGTCTACTTGTGAGCGCGTCAGGGCATTATAGAGACTTGTTTTGCCCGTCTGGGGCAAGCCAATGATACCTACTTTCATAGCGGAAGGAACCTTTCCAACGACGAATATCGAACTAAAACTGTAACTACTCAGCCCTCACCCTGCCCTGCGGGCATCCCTCTCCCGATTCGGGAGAAGGACTTGTACAGGGAGGTGATCCTGCTGTTCTCCATGAGATAAGCCTGAGTAGTTACCTAAAACTTAATGTCTATTGTGGCACAGAAATTGATTGTAGGCAATGTCGGTTGCTGTAATGCGCCCCGGCAACTCCAATTTCGGGTATAATAGCAACATCTTTGTGCAGAGTATTTCGGGCAGACTGCCCGTAAGGAGAGAAACCGTTATGAGTGAGAGTACGGCGGAAAAGTCAACATGGCGAACTAAAGTTGGGTTGGCAGAAATGCTCAAGGGTGGAGTCATCATGGATGTGGTGACAGCTGAGCAAGCGGCGATTGCCGAAGAGGCGGGTGCCGTGGCGGTCATGGCATTAGAGCGCGTGCCTTCCGATATTCGCAAGCAGGGCGGGGTAGCACGTATGACTGACCCCAAACTGATTAAAGAGATTATGGCAGTCTCTTCGATTCCTGTCATGGCGAAGTGCCGTATTGGTCACTTTGTAGAGGCACAAATTTTGGAATCGCTTGGCGTTGACTTTGTAGATGAAAGCGAAGTTCTCACGCCTGCCGACGAGCAGAACCACGTCAACAAGCATAAGTTTAAGGTTCCCTTTGTCTGTGGTTGCCGTGATTTGGGTGAAGCCCTTCGGCGCATTGGTGAGGGTGCCGCGATGATTCGCACAAAAGGCGAGGCAGGAACGGGCAACGTTGTAGAGGCAGTACGCCACATGAGAACACTTATGCAAGAGATACGCCGCATTCAGAGTATGCGTGAAGACGAGCTGATGGTTGTGGCAAAGGAGCTACGCGCCCCTTACGATCTCGTTCTTGAGGTTCACCGTACAGGTCGCCTCCCCGTTCCGAACTTCTCGGCAGGCGGGCTTGCCACTCCTGCGGATGCCGCTATGATGATGCAACTTGGCGCAGAGGCGGTATTTGTAGGATCTGGCATCTTCAAGTCCTCTGACCCCAAACGCTTCGCGCACGCCATAGTAAACGCAGTCGCTCACTACAACGAGCCCGACTGTCTTGCCGAGTACTCTACAGGTCTTGGAGATGCAATGGCGAGCCTCGATATTCGCAAACTTGACGATAACGACCGTATGGCAGACCGCGGCTGGTAGCCGCAGATCGATTTTGCACCATGCCCTACCCTCCTTTAACGCGAGAGGCTTTCCAACACGGAACGCCTCTCCCCCTCCAAACTGCCTACTACTTCTCCAATTCCCTTCAACGGCAACAACCTTTTGGCTACCTCACGCCTCCTGAATGGGAGGGCAACCTCCACTCTGAGACCCTGCGCTATCCCGTCCTCATCCTTCTGCACGGCGTAAACAGCAACTACCGTGAGTGGTACGAGAAAACACGCGTGGGAGCCTATCTCAATAGCTATAAGATGGTGGTGGTTTTTGCGGATGGAGGGAACGGCTGGTACACGAACGGCGTAGGAGAAGAGGGCAAACGAGAAGATGACCTTATCTGTGATCTGTTACCGTCATTGGTGGGCTGTCGATGGGAGGGTATGGTGCTGTGAAGAGCGCACTAAAACACCCTGAACTTTTTTCGGTGGGGGTAAGCCACTCCGGTTCATTAGAGAAGTCCCTTATACCTGAGCCACACCCTGTTTTTGGACACCCTGAAACAGATATTAAGTTGCGGCGCACTGAAAGCCCCGCTTATCTTGTGGAACAAGCTCTGTGTGAATTCCCGAATCGCCGCCCACTTCTACTCTTAGATTGTGGTGCAAGCGACCCCTTTCTGGAAGTGAACCGCGCCTTTCAGAACCACCTTCAGTTTCTTGGTTATCCGCATGAGTCTCATGAAACACGAGGGCATCATACATGGCCCTACTGGGACAGAGCGTTGCAGCGCATACTGCCGACAGTTGCAGAGTATCTTGGGGCGGAGATGCGGCGTTAAACTCTCCCTGTCCGGAATTCAGGTGATAGACAAGCGTGGGACGTTATAGAAAGGAGCATAGAGACAGTGCAAGAGTTTGACCTAATAGTTATCGGTGGAGGCTCCGCAGGGTTGAAAGTGGCGCGTGTCGTTGCAAAGCAGGGCTATCGCGTCGCTGTTGCCGAGGAGCGTGAACTGGGCGGTGAGTGTTTTTGGGCAGGATGCGTCCCTACCAAAGCGATGGTTCGTTCGGCACAGGTGTGGCAGATGGTTCAGAATGCGGAGAGGTTTGGCATAAAGACGACAGATGTCTCTGCCAGCTTCGCACAGGCTATGGCGTATAAAGACAGGGTAATGTTAGAGGTGGAAGGCGACCCTCACTCTGACGCAGGGCTGTCCAAGATGGGCGCTCAGCTCTTTCGAAGCCATGCCGCCCTGGAGGGGCTACACGAAGTACGTGTTGGCAGTGAGGTGATACACGGCAAAAAGATTGTGCTGGCGACGGGAACCGTCCCCGCAATCCCGCCCGTCCCCGGACTTGTGGAGACAGGATTTATTACAAACCGCGAAGCAACGTCCCTCACATCACTCCCCAAAAGACTTGTCGTTTTGGGCGCAGGTGCTATCGGTTTAGAGTTCGCGCAAACATTCCGGCGATTTGGAGCGGAAGTTACCGTGATTGAGTTGGGAGCGCAGATACTTCCTCGTGAGGACAAGGAGGTCGCGGAACTAGCGCAAAAGTACCTTGAACGGGAAGGCATTCGCATTTTCACTCTGACTCAAGTGACGAAGATCGAGCGTGATGGAGCCAACAAGCGGCTTGAAATATCGGAGAGTGGTTCCGTTCACACTCTCTACTGTGATGAAATTCTTGTTGCGGTAGGGCGCGAAGCAGCAACGGCGAGCCTTCAATTAGAGAGTGTGGGGCTTGCATTAGAGCGCGGCTACCTGAAAGTAGACCCCTACCTACGTACTTCGGTACCCCATATCTTCGCACCCGGTGACATTCACGGGGGCTATCTGTTTACGCACGTAGCCAGCTATGAGGGCAAAATCGCCGCACACAACCTCTATTCACCGAAACCACTCCCCATAGACTATCGCGTGATACCTCGTTGTACATTTATCGACCCCGAAGTCGCGAGTATTGGTTTGACAGAGACAGAAGCTGAACAGGCGGACGTACCGTTTCGTGTGTTGCGCGTAGACCTTGCCGACATGGACAGGCACATAATGCACGGAAGCCCCGAAGGGATAGTCAAAATACTTGTGGACGCACGGGATGGGCAGATATTAGGGGCGCATATTATCGGGCATGAGGCGAGTAGCCTTATCTCAGAGGTAGCGATATGTATGCAGAATCGCCTACCCATCTCCGCGATTTCCAACACCATGCACGCCTACCCCAGTTTTCCAGAAGCGATTGAGGCAGCGGCTTTGCGGTACTAAAAACAGCGTAGGGGGTATGGAAGCTTTTCGTCTATACCCTTATGATAAGCCCCATGAGGTATAGATATTGGCAGACTTGCGATTCTGTGATACAATGACAATGTGTACACTAATCTGGTCAAGTACCATTTCCAAGTCATAGAGATTCTGTTTTATCCCCCATGTCGCTCTTCTGTGCTAATATGATGCACTCAACTCTTCCCTCACTAGAGGAGGATCCATGCAACCTCATAGGCTTTGCATTTTCGGTCTCATCGTGTTCTGTATACTCTTAGGTTTTACAGGCTGTGGTTCAGGTAGTTCTGCTTCCAGTACAGTAGGCGGAAACAGGCGTTCCGTCAAGCCTGAAGACTTCGGAGCCGTAGGGAATGGGGTTACGGACGACACCGTCGCACTTGTACGCACGGTTCAATCTAATCAGGATATCGTCTTCACAACAGGGAAAGTCTATCTCGTTAGCGGGCGCATCACCCTTAACCCTGGGCAGAAACTGAACGGCAACCACGCCACTATTAAGAAAGCGGCGCAACCTGCGTTCATCACTACAAGCACGACAATCTCTAACGGCACTACAACTCAAATCACAGCAGATACTACCCCGACAGAATACAGTGTCGGTAACTCACTGGTTTTCAGCCAAGGTTCTCAGGCGCAACTCAATAGTCAGACCAATCTATCGACCAGTATGTCTAAAATTGTCTCGATACAGGGAAACGTCATAACGCTGGATACTCCTATCAACCAGACATTTTCGGGAACAACGGATGTTCACATCTCCTACTCCACGCTAGAACTCAAGAGTGGGAGCGGTGTTGCTGATCTTATTTTTGATGGGAATGGCGCAAACTGGTCATGGGCACGGTGGGAGTGTACCCAAGAGATTTTTGATGCAAGGGACAGGGAATGTTGTGCGAGATACGACGGTATCCGACCCCAACGGGAACGGCGTTCATATCATTGGTGCCTCACATACCGTTATTGACAACGTTACCGTTACCAATGCAAACAAGATTATTGCGATAGGAGGACAGGAGGGTTGTGTTGCAGGATCGCAAAACGTGGACGATACCAGTATCGCGAACTGTAGCCTGACCAACGGGTTAACGGGTATCGGCGGCTTTAATAGCCCTACAAGTAGCAACAACACATTCACCAACAACTCCATCTACAACTGCGGTACTGGTATTCAAGCCACACTTGGTTCAGCGAACAGTATCGTCTCTGCCAATCGGATCTACAATACGGTTTCCCGAAATACGGGTATCGTGATAAGTGCCGATGCGAGCGGAGGTTTTCAGGTTATTAACAACATCTGCGTAAACTCCGGTATTCAGATTCGTTCAGCGACCAACGGCAGTTCCAGTACTCCTTCCGGCGTGCAGTGCATCTCAAACCACATTGAAAATGCCGACCTGCTAATTGGCGGTATAAATCGCTCAACAGTGACGCAGAACACGATTCTCGCGGGAAATTTGCGCGTCTTTCAGGCGTGTGACAACCTCGACGTGAGCGGTAACTCCGTAGATAACACAGGAGACACGACGCGCAACGACATACAGATAGACGCGAATAACGTAACTAATCTGAGTATCACACAAAACACGTTGACGGGAGGCTTAGCGGGAATATCTTTCGGTAGCGCGGGGCAGGCGAACTTCAATATCGTGGGCAACAAAATTAACGCGCAACGCTCGTTTGGCATTCAAGGCTTAACGAATATCGGATTCCAGAATGGCACCATAACGGGCAATCAAATCTCCAATTCATCCGCCACCCCCGCAAACTGGCAGGGCATCTATCTGGAGTGTCAACAGTTCACTGTGGGGCAGAACCGCGTGAACAGCCCGGCAGGTCAGACAGCTCTATACGGTATCCGCGTGCAGAACTCCCGTACTGTGATTGATGGCAATCAAGCGTTTGGAACATACACGAACGCACCCATTCAGATTTCCCCTGCGTGTATCGGCGCAATAGTCCAGAACAATGTGACCAATTTCCCCATCTCCGACCAAGGAACGGGGACAGTACTTATCAATAACACGATAGTGCGTCCATAGAGGGTTATGCCTTCAGACCTTCACCTTCGTACCCAGCCTCGACGACTCCTGACAGGCGGAGATAATGCGCTGAGTTGCTAACCCATCCTCAAACGTAGGAGAGTGGGGTGAAAGCGGTCTGCTCTCATCATAAGCAGTGACGTTGTTTACAAAGTCGAACAGGCTGTGGATGTGGAAGTTGAGCCAACCCACGGGGTTCTTAGTCGCACCTAGCGCGTAAGGCTTGGGGTAGCGCATGGCGCACTCTATCTGCTTGTAGCCACGCTCACCGCCCAGCACCGCCTCAGGCGTAGTCGCATCGTAGGCGTACAACCAGTTCGGCTCCATGAGATTAAATCTAATCCCGCCTTTAGAGCCGTGCAGCTCCAGCCGAATCTCATCCTGAACGCCCGTAGCGAGGCGCGAGGCTTCAAGCGTTCCGATAGCACCGCCCGCCATTTCGCACATCGCAAACGCCATATCATCCACCTCAACGGGACGCATTTCGCCCGTTTTCGGGTCTTTACGCTCCTTAATGACGGTTTGCAAGTTCGCTTGTATCTGCGTAATCTCTCCGGCGCGAGGAGCCGCCGCATCTCCCGCGGTCAGGAAGCGAATCAGGTCTATAACGTGCGCTCCCAAATCGGAGATAGCCCCGCCCCCGCTCCGCCTCATGTCCAACCGCCACGAGTAGGGACGTGCCGGGTCTATATATCCGGCATGGAGGTAGGCGGCGCGGAACGTGTACAAATCGCCCAGAAAACCCTCCTCCACAAGCTGACGCGCCCGCATGATGGCAGGTATAAAGCGGTAGTTGAAGGTCATCTGATGAACGCCTTTCGCTACGTGCGCGGCGCGAACTATCTCCTCTGCCTCTGTTGTGTTCAGGGCGAGCGGCTTATCGCAGTAGATGTGTTTACCAGCGCGAAGTGCGTCTAGTATCGCGTCACGGTGGCTGTCGTTCGGCGTACAGATATGAATAATATCGATATCGTCTCGCGCTATAAGTTCGCGATAGTCTGTTGTGCCAAAAGCAAATCCCGCCTGCCCCATCGCCTTGCGCCCGCTCTCCTCGGTAGCCGTACATACTCCAACGAGACGCGTTTTTGCAGGCAGAGGATCGTAAAAGAGAGGGAGAGACTGGTGCGCGTGGGTATGCACCTTGCCGATAAAGCCGTAGCCAATCATTCCAACGCCGTAGGTTCGCAACAAAATTACTCCTAAAAAGGTTCTTAAATCCCTTTTCACCTCAAGAAGAGCGAAAACCTGCCTAAAATTGGTGATAGAAACAAACAAATCGAAACAGGAATCTGCATTCAAGTGTCAAACTATAATGTACGGCAATTTTATTCACGGATGAGCGGTCTGTTGTGGCGACGCGTATTTAAGGATTGAAAGAGAAATGCCGAATTCACAAACACACGACATCATTACAGTACTTACGGCGGGGGGAGCGAATGCTGCTTACTTTTATTTCGCCCCCCACCCTCAACCGAATCTCGCTATTCTGTTTACCGCCGCTTACCTGTTTGCGGGGTACGCCTGTGCAGGAGACCTAGACCTCGTATCGACAGAGTTTCGCAGGTGGGGTCCTCTGCGCTTCATCTGGTTGCCGTACCAGAAGATGGTTCCACACCGCTCATGGATTTCGCACGGCTTGGTGTTGGGTGGCGTGGTGCGAATATGCTATCTTCTAGCGATGTGTTCTCTGCTAATGTGGGGAGGTTTGATGGTCTACTCCTACTTCTACAGTCCGTCGCTCAACCCGGCGGCTGTCACCGCCGAGAAGTGGTCTTCGCTCATCTACCTGATGAAAGCGAGACCTCTCGAAACGTCCGCCCTGATTGGGGGCTTTATTCTTGCAGGAACCACCCACTCCCTCTCAGATTTTACCTGGTCGTGGTTCAAACGTCGTTTCTAACACACAGAAACAACCTAATAAGGAGCATCTATTACCATGTTTTCTGTTCGCACTACACGCCTCTGCGCGTCACTCGCCTTCATGGCAGGGGTGGTCTTAATGACCTCCACTACCGCAAAAGCGACCCCTGCCTTCGCAAAAAAAGAGATGCAGAAATGCAACTTCTGCCATGTTAAGCCGGGCGGAGACCGCAACTTCCGCGGGCTGTACTATGCCGCCAACGACCACTCCTTCGAGAAGTTCGACAACGAGTTCGAGGCGAAAGTCGCGGGCGTAAAGCCAGACACGCTCGGAATTGAAGCGGTTCCCACCACGAGCGAATATCCTCCCAAAGAGTACAAGGTCGCCAAAGCCCTTAACTTCATGATGAAAGACATCAACGACAAACCTGCACATCTCGGACGCTACGAGGGCAAAGTGGTGATGGTTGTGAATGTTGCCTCTAAATGCGGCAATACTCCTCAGTACGAAGCACTTCAAAAGCTCTACACGAAGTACAAGGACAAAGGTTTGGTTATTCTTGGCTTCCCCGCCAATGAGTTTGGTAAGCAGGAGCCGGGAACCAACGCTGAGATTAAAGAGTTCTGCACCAGTACGTACAAG
>JAPLCR010000263.1 GCA_026392135.1 Armatimonadota bacterium | reverse complement strand
GCCGCACAAGTGCAAGAAGGCGAACCAATCTGCCTGACGAGCTTGCTTACAAGCCCTGCTCCTGCATTGGGCGCATTGGTGTATGTGTGGGAGATGTTTGAGATAGGGAGGGCTTAAAGTCTTCAGAACAAACAGAGAGAGACCTCGTCAGGATGAGAGGGGCACACTTTCCTCATCCAAACGAGGTCTCTATTTCAACACTCTCTTACAGAATTGAAGCTAAAAGCCCCGTCCGCCAGTGCCAATCGCGCTTCCGTTGCCTCCAGTGGTCGCAAAGGTACTGCCGCCAGCACCGCCGCCGAAGTTACCAAGACCGCCAGCACCCTGTCCGCCGCCAAAGCCTCCTACTGTGCTTCCGCCCTGTCCTCCGCCAAAACCGCCGCCACTACTGCCGGAAAGAGGGTTGAACCCAAGGAACTGTGAACGGAACCCATCGGTGAAGTTCAATACACGCCCACCAAGAAACGCCACGATGTCGATACCGTTTAAGTTACTCACGCGGATACGGGTGAACCGAACACTCTTCTTAGTATCCGGGGTCGGCTCATCAGGTAGAGGCACGTCAGGCTGCTCGATAATCGGAACCACGCTATACACACCATTCTGATACTGGTAAGTGATAGGTAGGCTAGACGCTTTAAGCGTCGCCTCCAAAGCCCGCTTGAACGGCTGTTTGACGTGCATTGTCACCAGTGTACCACGTAGGCTATTGTCTAGTGAATACTGCACTTTCGCCTGCCTAAACAGCAGTGTTAAGGCTTGATAGAGGTCTACACCCTCCAAATCAAGTGCGACAATTTTGCTCTCGTTTAGAGTAGTTTGGTCGGCTCCTTCCGGCGCATCTTGTGCCAAGGAGGGCAAAGGCAACGCCAACATACCGCCCACAAACAAGGTCGCTAATCCTAAACCAAAAAGGTTAATTTGTCTCTTCATTAGTTGTTTCTCCTCACTTCAAAACGTTTGTTACCTATAAGACGAGAGGGAACACCAAAGGGTTACTCAGCTACAAAAAAATTTGCGTTAAGGCTTCTCTTCCTTCTCTTCTTCCTCTTTAGGCGGCTTTTCGGCAAGTAGCTCTTTGATTTTTGTAGTCATCTTTTCTACTCCCCTTGCCCCATTGTAGCCCAGTTCGCCAATCCAACCCCAACGCGCCTGCCCGCGCTTATCTACCAGATAGACCGAGGGCCATACCTGTTGGTCATAGCGTTTCCAGTTCTCACCCTTCATATCTAATAGTACAGGGTACTCTATCTTCAGCGATTTCACCTGCTTTCGCACATTAGAAGTCTGCTTCTCCTCCTCTGTTTCAGGAGTATGAACGCCTATAATCGTTACCCCTTTCTTGGAGAACTGTTTATGCCATTTCGCGTAGGTCGGCAAATTTCGCTGGCAGTTGATACAGCCAAATGTCCAGAACTCCACCACGTAGACCTTACCACGCTCAAATGTGATAGGCTTCTCATCTGTGTTTATCCAGTCGCTCTTCTCTCCGATGAGTTTCGGGCAAGGCATATGAATGGCATAAGGCTCTAATGCCGAGTTATCACGGGGCTGTTGTGCTTTTGTGGTAGTACAAGAGAGCAGTAGTCCCCCCAATGCTACCAGACTCGCAAAACCAAAAATACTAAGTCGTTTCAATCGCTTCTCCTTTCAGAGGGAGGCATCGCCTCTTCTCACCACTAAAAGGCTCACAGTATGAAAAAGGTTCCCACAAAAACAAAAAAGGGAGCCACACCGTAAAACACGGCACGGCTCCCCTCTCCTTACCAGTGATGCTATGCCGCTTTAGATTTTTTGCCGCCCACAACACGAAGTTGGGGTTTCAATGTCTCCGCTTCGTTGCCGACCTTGAAGCGGTTCACCAGTTCGTTTAGGTTATCAGCCATCTCTTGAAGGCTATTGGTAGCAGAGTTCATCTCTTCCATGCTCACACTCTGCTTCTCTATGGCTTCTGTAACGGTCTGAGTGCTTGCCGCCACCTCCTCTGCAGACGCACTCATCTCTTCTGCTCCTGCCGCAGTCTCTTCGCTTATTGCCGCGACGTTGGCAATAGAGAGGGAGACCTGATTCGCGCCGTCTGCCATGGCATGCACAACACGGTCATTCTCTTCGCTGATTTCGCGCACCGTACCCACCAATGCCCGAACCAACTGCACAGAGGCAGACATCTCTTCGGTGATAGCGGTCACCTGCTCAACCTCTGCCGCCACACCTTCCACCGATTTCTGTATCCTTCGGAGTGCCTCACCTGCCTCTTCACTACGTAAAGAGCCGGCTACAACCTCTTTCTGACTCTCCTGCATCGCCGTCACAGAGGCATCTACACCTTCACGGATAGCACCAATCAGGCTACCAATCTCCTTTGTAGCAGCAGTAGAGCGTTCAGCAAGTTTGCGTACCTCGTCCGCAACCACCGCAAAACCGCGTCCTGCCTCCCCTGCACGCGCCGATTCAATCGCGGCATTCAGCGCAAGCAGGTTCGTCTGTTCGGCAATCTGACGAATAGTCTCAACAATTCCGCCAATAGTTTGCCCCTGCTTGCCTAACTGCACTACCTTCTCAGAAGTGTTCTCCACCTGCCCTCTGATACGCGCCATACTCGCAATAGTGTTCTCAACCGACTTTACACCCTCTTGCGCTATCTGAGCAGCAGACAGAGCGGCTTGAGCCATCTCTTGTGCAGAGCTAGCAACCTCCTCTACGGCTTGTGCCGCCTGTATCATTCCGCTATCGGCTTGTTGAACTGCTTTCCGCTCTCGCTCACCCCCCTCTAGCACACTCTTCACTGCAGATTCAAGCTTGTCCATAGTAACGGCGGCAACGCTAGCCGACTGCGCCTGTTGTTCACTAGCACTCGCCATCTCTTGACTGGTGCTGGCAGACTGGTTTGCGGCTTCAGAAACTTCGTGCATACTATGTGCAATATCACCTCCCGCCCTACTCGACTGCTCCACCGACGCATTGAGCTGCGTACTAGTTGCTGCCACGCCCTCTGCCGAGGACATTACCTCAAGAAGAAGGTGGCGTAACGCCTCTTGAGCCTGACCAAAAGCGGTTACAGTACCTTGAGTGCGGAGAAGGAGAGCATTAAACGTCGCCCCCAACTTCCCGAACTCATCTTTAGACCGTATGTCTAAGGGCTTCGTAGTCGCCTCAACATGAACAGTAAGGTCGCCCTGTGCCATAGCGTCTGCAGCAGTTCCCAGATGAGCAATGCAGTTTGTTTGAAGTGTCTCCATACGCTCCGACACCTGGGCAAGAGGTTTGGTAACAAGGCGCGTAACGCCCCATGCAATTCCTGTACTGCACAGCAGGGCAACCCACATAAAAATATAAGTTAGGCTTCGCGCTCCCTCATATACACCCTCCGCCTCTTTGGCAAGACTTACTCCACGCTTGCCGTTCCAGTCAATCATACTCTCTAAGTTTGTACGAATGGGCATAAAGGCAGTTAGCATGGCTCTATTCATCTGCACACCCGCCTCTTTTGTTTTATTGGCACTTAAAAGAGGTGCTAACGTCTGCGTATGTAGTGAGTAGTAGCTCGTCCACTGCGAACTCAGCTCGTCAAATGCTTTACGGTCATCCGGTAACACAATAGATTTGTCGTATACGCTTAGCGCACTAGACACTTTCGCTACGCTCGCTCTCAGCTCGGAGGATATCTGCTCCCTCTCGCTAGAGTTATTGGCAATGACAAGCCGGTACTCAAGAATACGAAACTGCTTAATGTTATCCGCGGCAGTACCGATGCTTATCGCGCCAGCTAAGGGGTCAGAGACAATAACATCCATCGCACGATTCATCGTTGCCATCCGCACTAGGCAGACAGAGCTTGCTATCACCTGC
>JAPLCR010000576.1 GCA_026392135.1 Armatimonadota bacterium | reverse complement strand
TTTTAGTAGTAGATACCTCTCTCTGATTATCCAAATCGTTTTTCATATTCTGCTCCAAACTATACTCGTATCTGTTTGTACCGCTCCCTATATCACTCTGTCAAGGAAATTTGAGATTTACTTTTTTGTTCCGCAGGAATTCACCCTTCTAGCATAGAAACATTACCAACATTTACGTGAGCGAGTATAACCACCATGAATCTCGATACCAAAAATTACCTACTCCGCGTTCTAAAAGACGCTCCCGCCGAAGATGTCGCCTACTGGATAAGCCGTGCGGAGACCCAACTCCACTTTGCACGCGCTTTCACCAACATTGCACCTGCTGTTCAGGCAGACGAATGGCTCATTGCGATATCAAAAGCGACTCAAATCTTAGAAGATTTCGACCCTGCCAGTGGTATTACGGGGCTTGCAGAGGCGGTACAGGGTGCAGAACGCGCCATGATGGAGATTGGCAAAGCCGCCAAAGCGTACACCCTCTACTGCGTAGGGCATGGTCACCTCGATATGAACTGGATGTGGAGTTGGCCCGAAACCGTCTCTGCAACCCACGATACCTTTGCCTCTGTTCTAAGCCTTATGGAGCAGTACCCCACGCTCACCTACTCACAAAGTCAAGCCTCTGTCTACGCGCTTATGGAGCGATACCACCCGGATATGTTCGAGGCAATAAAACAGAGGGTGAAGGAAGGGCGATGGGAGGTCACTGCCGTTCACTGGGTGGAGGGGGATAAAAACCTCTCCTCTGCCGAATCGCTATGTCGTCACCTTCTCTACACACGCCGCTATTTTCAAGAGAAGTTCGACCTCTCTGCTGACGATATCCCGATAGACTGGGAGCCAGATACTTTCGGACACGCAAACACCATCCCAACAATTTTGGTGCAGGCAGGCGTGCGCTTCTACTACAGCTGTAGAACCGGTGGCGGGTTCGAGCATCCCCGCGTCGGGCAGGTACGCCCTCGCCTCTTCTACTGGCAAGCTCCTGATGGCTCTCGCGTACTGGTGAACCGCGAAAGCACATGGTACAACAGTTACGTCAATATCGGCGACAACATCGCTCTACCAATGGTCAATTTTGTACAAGAGACGGGGCTACACCACTGGCTCAATGTATATGGTATAGGCAATCATGGTGGTGGTCCAACCCGCACAGAGATAGAGTACTACCTTTCGTTACAAGACTACCCTGTGTATCCGAGCATTGTATTTGGCACATCAAAGCAGTACTATCTCGCTATTGAGAAGGAGATCGCGGAGACAGGCTGTAGCCTGCCCGTTCTTGACCACGAGCTGAACTTTGAGTTCCCCGGCTGTTATACGTCCGAAAGTGCCATCAAACGCGGAAACCGCTTTGGCGAAAACTATCTCGTGGAAGCAGAGACCCTCGCCCTCCTCTCAAATCGAATTACAGGGAGTAGTTACCCTGCGGTGCAACTCAGGGAAGGCTGGCTAAACGTTCTCTTCAACCAGTTCCACGATATTCTGCCTGGCTCTGGTGTGCGCGAAACGCGCGAACACGCGCAAGCTCTCTTTCAGGAGGTGGGCGCGATAACGGGATCCATTAAGCGCAACGCAGGCAAAGCGATCACTTCTCGCATCAATACCCTCTCCCTTCTACCCAATAATCATGCAGGGCGTGCCGAGCGTCAGTTGGTAGAGAGTGGCGGGGCGAACACTCCCTTCGTTGCGGGTTCAGGCATCGGTGCAGGTCTGACAGGCTACTCGCAGAGCAACGGTGGTGGTAGACGCTTCTTGCCTTTCACTATCTATAACCCCTGTGCGTGGACACGCTCAGAGCGCGTTCAGGTAGCCCTCTACGATACGGACTTCAACGCAGCAAATGTCGTTGCGCTGGATGAGCAGGGCGTAGCGAATCCTACGCTAAACTTGGGAACCGGCAGCGACTGGGGACACAAGAAAATCAATGTGGCTTTTGATGCAAAAGAGATACCCGCTTTAGGCTATCGAACCTACCTTCTATGTGAAGGGGAGGCAGTAGCCCCCGCCGAAACTGTTCGTCTTGATTTCAATGAGTGGATCGAGACACCCTACCTTAAGTTCCGAATAGATCGCTATGGCTCTGGTCTCCTTGAGTTGGTTGACAAACGAACAGGCGCGATCATTGCCGGAGCAGATGGTTTGGGGGCATGGGAGTACATTATTG
Organism: Armatimonadota bacterium; assembly: GCA_026392135.1. Taxonomy (GTDB): domain Bacteria; phylum Armatimonadota; class Chthonomonadetes; order Chthonomonadales; family Chthonomonadaceae; genus CAIJLM01. The sequence goes on along the minus strand of JAPLCR010000576.1, from coordinate 1,061 downwards.
AACGCCCAAGAGGAATGACGGCATGGGTGGTTGGCGGCGAGATAGATCCGCCCATTGCACTAAAATGTACGGGCTTTCATGTCGTGGGTGTAGCACGAAATCAAGGAACCTCCGTTCCATTGGGACAGGAGGTTATGGGGTATCGCGTGGATAGCATTTTGGAAGTTCCAGGTACGCGAAGCCGTGTCAAACTCTCACTCATGATTCACGCTCTAGAACCTCGTATTGACTATACAGCAGAGCTAGATTGGTACGAGATAGGTGTACCCGAAAAAAGCATACCGGGGCTAAGTGTGCGATTCCCGCTTGCTCTTTCCGACCTGACGACGCGCTACGAGACTCCTTTTGGAAGCGTAGTGCGTGACCTCTACCATGGAGAAGAGGTTCCCACACTCCGCTACGCCCACGTCTCTGGTACGGCGAACACGCAAACAGGGGATGAGGTATACGCAGGACTAACACTGGTTCAGGATAGTAAATACGGTCATGCAATGGATGGAAGCGACCTTCGGCTGAGAATAGTGCGCTCTTCCTATGACCCCGACTTTGCGCCCGAAGTCGCACAGTCCACTCTGCGCTACTCGCTCATCCTTCACAACGAGCCGCCTACCCCCGCAGACCTGACCCGTCTGGGTGCCAGCCTGAACCATCCTCTGCTCATCGTTCCTGCTACGTTACAAGAGGGTGATTTAGAGACTATGAAGAGCTTCGTTCAAGTCGAAAACTCCAATGTTGTATTGAGCGCATTAAAGCGTTCAGAAGATGGAGATGGCTTGATTGTACGCCTTACTGAGCTAAACGGGGAAGCCGTGACTGCCGCTGTCACGCTCGCCCCCCTACTCTCAACAGGCATCACACGTGCAACCTTGATGACACCCGCTGAATCCCCTATAGAGGGTTCTGCTCAGTGGAGCGAGGGTACTCTGAAGGTTGATATTCCCGCCTTTAACTTCGTGACTGTACTGCTCTCCTAACAGAACGTAAGCCCGCCCCCTCAGCCCCTTCCTCCTATTTTCAAAGGAAGGGGCAAATGCACAGGTGCAGAATGCTTTCGCGCTCCA
>JAPLCR010000476.1 GCA_026392135.1 Armatimonadota bacterium | reverse complement strand
TCCAGCGTCAAACTCCTCTGGAGCGTCTTTGAACCAGCTAGACTCTTCTGGTCTAGTACCAAAGAGAACTCGTTTGAGCATCATTTCAAATCCCAATACTACCGCATCAATCAGGCTATCGTATGGGAAATCTCCCTTCAACCTAAACGGGACATTGTCGTTTATATCGTCAAGCATGGCTCCTAGCACCTGTCTCGAATAATCTAATGTCCGCCCCATTTTAAGCATATAATCTACAAGGCTTTGCAGAGTTATTCTATGTTGCTGGAAACATTTGCGACAAGTCCCGTGCAGGGCAATGCACTTGCCCGCACCATCCATTTCGATTTTCCAGCCATGCAGAAAATGTTGGTTAGGAGAACCTATCTTCAAAATCGCTTGGCGACATTGAATACAGTCTAGTACAACCTTACGCTCTACTACCTCCTTGTGGTTTCGATGGGCGCTTTCGTACCATGATACTTGATAAGTATCAAACGTGAGAATAGGTTTGGACTCGTGTTTGACGGGGTCGCTCTGAATGTTATCAGGGTTATTCATGTGACTACCTCCCTCCCTGCTTCAATCTATCGGCAGGGCTAAACTGCCTGTGTTGCGCCTGAATATCCGCTTGAGCGAGTTGGACGTATCGCGCCGTCATACGGATATTCGTGTGTCCCAAAATCTGCATGAGCGAGAACTGGTTCCCGCCGTTCCTGAGAAAACCGACTGCAAAAGTATGTCGGAACGTATGAGGCGAGAAACGCGCTCCTGTAGCCCGCGCTGCCTTCTGGAGCCGTTTTATCAGCAGGAGTAGGCTGTCTTTCGAGAGGTGTTCGCCCTTCGCCGAATAGAATACAGGGTCGTCACTCTCCCGTTGTTCGTCTTTCAGGTACACCCATAACGCTTTCGCTGTTGTCTTTCCAAAGGGGACGGCGCGGCGCTTGCCCCCCTTGCCCTCTACAGAGAACTGGCGGGTCTGCATATCAAGGTCGCAGAAGCGAAGACTACAGAGTTCCGAGGCTCTTAACCCTGTATCTAGCAACGCCCAGACTATCGCTTCGTCACGGCGTGGGTTCATGGTCTTCTTCGCGGCGTTAAGGAGAGCCTGAACTTGCGCGTCTGTAAAGGGGTGAACGTCATCGGGGCGGTCAGTAGGGCAGGGGATACGCTCCATAGGAGAGTTCTCGATAAGTCCCTCCTGCACCACCCAATTAAAGAAGGCGCGAATGTTGCGGTGATACGTGGCGATAGTGCCCGGCTTGACGGCGTTTCGCTCGTGCGGATTGCCCCATCTGCCTTCGGGGTCTTTATGCCCGTTCTGGATATAGAGAATAAATCGGCGCAGTTCAGTTACGCCGCACGTAGTGATGCTCTCTTTTTCAAAAAACCAGAGAAGGTTCCGAATGTAGAGCTTACGGTTATTGAGTGTTGAGGGTGAGTGTTGACTGATTTCGCAAGACAGGAACCAGCCTTCGGAGTAGTTTTTGACATCTGCAACCGAGATGTTACTATCCGATTTCGTGTAAGGAAGCGATGTTCTTCGCATAAACGTCCTCTCCGTAGCGAGAAAAGGACGTTCAGTCAGACAAGGAAGCGATTATGATGAGATAAGAACAGTGCAAACCATAGGCGGTACTGGATTTGAACCAGTGACCTCTTCCGTGTCAAGGAAGCGCTCTACCCCTGAGCCAACCGCCCACAAGGCACCTCAAGAGGCTAAAACTTTATGTGAAACCTCTTCTAATAGTAGGAATTTTATTTTACCCTATCCTCCTCTATCTGTCAATCTTCTTATCATGAAGTATTGGGAAGAACACCCCTAAATCAACACTCTCTGCGTTAAAGGGGTACTGTTCACCCGTTTCTACCTATTGTTTCATTCGGATGAACTTAGCACTTAGCAAACCCTGCTGCCCCCAAGAATTCGGACAGGGGGTTAAGGCGGGCTGTTCTATTACGATCTCACATTACGCAGTAAGTAGCCCTCAACTCCTAACCCCTTCTCCCAATACTGGGCGAAGGGGAACTAAGGCGACCAGTTTACCGGATTTCTCCCCTGTTTCTCCCCTGTTTTGGGTTCCAAAAAGCGGAATGTCCGATCTACAAACCTTTCAGACAGGCTCCCTCGCCCAGAATTGGGAGAGGGATGTCCGTTAGGACAGGGTGAGGGCTAGTTCAGATACTCTGCGTAACATGAGTTACGATGTACTCAAGGAAGAGCTGTTCATCTCAACACAACGCACCCATTACTCCACCACTTTAGAGGCGAAATTAGGTCTAGATATACCATCGGAAGACGTATCCGACGAACCCCCAGAGAACTGGGGCAACCAGCCCACCCAATATCAGCCCCAAAAAGAGGGGGACAGAGCGAAAATAGAGACTACGCCCCCCATAGCGCAGTATTAACCCTTTCACTACCCAGATACCCATGTAGGCGGGCCAGTTGTACTCCATTGTATAGCAGACGGAGAGGGCG
>JAPLCR010000658.1 GCA_026392135.1 Armatimonadota bacterium | reverse complement strand
GCCGCCGCCGCCACCGCCACCGCCGCCAGCCGCGTAAATCATGTTCGCGCCAGCGAAGAGGGTGTTTGCGCCGCTAGTAAGGTTAGCGAACGCAAGACCAGGGTTGGTGCCGTTGTCTAGGGCACTCTGGTTGAGCGTAATACCGGGGTCTACAGTAAGACCTGTAAGTGTTAGCGGAGTTAGTCCGAGGGCGAACTCGTCTTGGTTTGCGCCAGTAGTACCAGAGATAACGTAGGTGGTACTTGCGGACAACACCGTGTTAGCAATCGTAGTATAACGGAACTTGCCAGTCAGAGTGCCAGCCACACCGGAACCAACCGTACCAGATACAACCTGCACACCGCCTGTTGTCCAGATAGCGACATCGTGGGATGTGGCGAGACCGTTTAGGTCCAGGTCAAAGTATCCGAGTTGGCTGACGGTAATGGCACTTGCACCAACGGTGAACTGCCAACCGATGTTGAAGTTGCTACCGATGTGCTGGTGGTTGAAGCCGGTGAAGTCTAGGGCAGGCTGAGCAGCTTGGCTTGGTGCGGCGAAACTGATCGCGGCGAGAGCGAATACGCCTGCTATTACCTTTGTGAAGTTACGTAGGGTCATTGGGTCTTCCATCCTTCTTATAACGAAATCACTTACTTAACAAGAGTGAAGCATCATGCTAGAGCGAACTGAGCCGCTCTTTACTAACATCCGATGTTCTATTTTTATTTCCTCATATTATAAGTATAACATGACTCTTTAGAATTCGGTAGTTGATTCCCACGGGAATCGCGCTTTTTTCAAAAACCTAGTATTTTACGCAGTCCAAATAGCCGATAATACGCGCTAGTATCTGCACTTTGGAGCGAAAAGACTCGTTAGGTTGGGTTCAAAAAGGCGATGTCTGCGGGTGCGAGGAGGCGAAAACGGCTTTCGCGCTGTGTGTTACGCTCCAGAAAACCGACCTCAATATGCCCCGTCTTCAGTTCATCATGGAGGAGCGCGCGCTCCGCTTCTTCTATGTCCTCCGCCTCTCGCGCCTCTTCGGAGACGCTTCCAGCGCGAAAAGCCTCATGCGCTCCCGCTATCCATGCAGAGAGGGCGCGGCGCAGAACCTGCTCCCGTGAGAGCGTGACATCCGCCTCCCCGTAACGCTCTAGCATCTTGTCCTCGGCTAGCGCGGTTCCGGCTATCGCCGCCACGCCCGTTGAGGTGCGGAACTCGCCGTCGTAGTTGAGGGCGTAGAAACTGTCTTGCGCGGGGGTTCTCCCCAGTTCGGTGAAGAGAGCGCGTATTACGAAGGGCGAACTGGACAGAATGTCGCCAAACGCCTGCTTGAGGCGGCGGCTGAGGGCGAAACCGATAAGGCGTTGCAGGGTCACATCGTCGGGGCTTCGCTCGAAGCCCTCTTGATGCGCCATCTGAATAACGCTCACGCGCACGTCCTCAATGTCTCCCTGCATTCCAATCGCAGAGAACATCTGACGGTCGTAGATTTCGTAGACTTTGCGCTGCCCGCGGCAGACGGTGAGTAGGTATAGTCCCTCCTCAACGCTCACGCCGATAACGGGGCTTCCTTCTCGAAGCCTATTTTCAACGCTGTCTTTACGGTAGCCAAAGGCTTCATCTCGTTCAAAAGGTGTGTACATGATTCCTCATCTGTTTTGCGTCGTTATTTCTTGGGAGGCATGAACTCCACTGCCCCCATTAGAACGCGACTTGGTTTTTCTGAAGCCGTCTCTTGTTTATGAACAGGCGTGCCTGCGGGAGCGAAAGTAGGCTGATTGGCGAGGTTCCGGTTAGGCTCCTCCGCCGCCCTCGCGAACGCTTCGCCCTCTCGATTGGCTTCGTATATCCGACTGCCCGCAACGCGCCAGAATCCAACTGCCAAAGCCGCTACTGCATACGAAATCGCAATCCACTTCTTGAGGGCGCGTTGGCGGAGGGCGTGAAGACCTGTCGGGCAGTCTTTCGTCATAATGCTTCCGTTGCTACGCTGATAGTAGCGAACACAGAGCCTTCCTTCATGCGTTTGCAGAATGTCTTCGGCTTCGCTCTGCGTCATACCGGAGAGGTTGTAGACGTTCTGCTTACAGTCGTTGCAGTGGCGCACCCGCTCGTCGCCCTCCATAGCCTCCCACGACTCTAGGCACGGCGCGGAGATTTTCATCTTATCCAATAACGAAATGTCTGAGCGCATAACACTACCTCCCGGCGGTTAGCCCACTTGCGGCATTGACACCTTTATATGCCCTAGTTCCCTCGAGTCTGGGAAGTTCAAAGCGCGGGACGCTTGTAAAGGGGCATTTTTCGCCGAACACCATCGTTCCGAGAGCAATTGTAAGAACAAGCCAGATTGTCCATGTAGCGAGTGCAGAAAACGCCCCCTGCGTCTTCATATCTCGGAACCGCAGCATATTCACTGTAGAGTATACGCCCGAAGCGACAAGCCAGCAGTTAAACGCGAAATCGGCAGCTTCCTTTGTTCCTATCGCATAGGCGATAGCGATGGACAAAACCAGCGCGACAAGCCCGACCTGCAAGGGCTTCCAATCGTCGCGACGCTTTCTCGGGAATACAGCTACTTTCTGCATTTACCTGTCGCCTTCCGAGCGAATATCTGAGGAGAAAGGGGCGAAAATAGTCGCCTAGCGGTTAACCAGTCCCCGGTCTCTTCCGTGTCCCGATGGATGTGTCTATACGCTCCACCAGTTCGAGTAGCTCCGCTTCCGGCACGTCTTCAATACCGTTTGCGGAGATAGTTTTCGCGAGAGGTAGCACCTTGTGCCAGCCTCCCGTCGCCGCGTCGAGGTCGGCGGCGATGTCCAGCAGATAGAGGGCTTCCGTAAGTGCCTCTTCGCGGGTCATCTCGCTGAAGGGCTTTTTGGTCTTGGAAATGTAGTCGAAAATCCCGCGTATGTGCGTAGAGCCGCTACCCGCCGCGCCAAAGTCGGTACTCTCGAAACGCGCTCCCATGCCGTCGTAGAAGAAGATACGCCCCTCATTGCGCTCCTTGTCGAAGGTAGAGAGGATAGGAATAAAGCCGCCGATGCCTTGCATGGCTTCGGGGATTCCTGCCCGTATCACCTTCGCCAACTCCATCAGTTTGCCGTCCAGACTCATGGACTGTAGGTAGACGCGCTCATAGAGTTTGAAGGAGGTACGCAGAAATCGCACCACCTCCATCGCCTTTGCGAAAGAGCCGGAGACAGAGAGGAGGATATAGTCGTCGAGGGGCAGAACCTTCTCCGCCTTGTCGTACATGACGGAGAAATTCGCCGTAGCGCGTCTATCTCCCACGTTCACGACTCCGCCGTTGTACTTTACCGCGATGACGGTAGTGCCGTGCGTGTCTATGAAGCCCGTCCCTGCGTGGCTATCGGCGGGGCGCGGGTTTCGGGCAGGAGGCTG
>JAPLCR010000227.1 GCA_026392135.1 Armatimonadota bacterium | reverse complement strand
CGGGGACTACGAGCCTACTCTCTCCTCATTGGACAGGTACTGGTAGGTATAACCCTTCTGAGCCTCGCACAAGGCAAAGGGCAGGGACAGCCCCCCGCAATTACAAGGCATAGTGCGAAAAACACAATGACCACTTCTACCCACTACAAACCCATAACAACACGGGCTGCAAGCACAAAGGCGCATCGTTTTGAGACGCTTGGTCTCTACGTCACTCCACCGACAAAGGAGGAGGCGCACTACTACGACTTCTACAAAGCGTGCGGGTACAACTACCTCGAATTTTGCGATATAGGCTTTAGTTGGAAGCCCTCCCTCTTACCGAAATACTATGCCGACACCGATGAGGCGATTAAAACAGCCAAAAAGAGGGGATTCAAAGTATGGATACTGCTACTCGCAGGTATGAAGCAGTGGAAGGGCGAGGCAGATAGAGGCGATGGAGGTACGTTCAGCGCACTGAAAAAGGAGGCGTTGCAAGAGCGGCTCTCCTACATCCGACAGGCAGTTCAGGGGCTACCCCATGCCGATGGGTTCGCCTTCTTTGCAGGAGACCCCGGCGGCGACCCAGAGGGACGTAGCACGGTTCAAGACTGTATCCACTTTGCGCGTGAGGTGCGGAATATCGTTCGAGAAAACGCTCCTAAAGCCAAGTTCGTGGTCAATATGTGGGCGATTGCAGAGTGGGATGGGTTTCCATCGCCATTCAGCCTAGATTTCTGGCAGAAGCAGGTGCGCCTATCCACCGCCGTCGCTCAGGATAAGAGCCTACTCGGTGAGGACTGCGGTATCGTCTTCTCCATGGACAACTACTACCGCTCTCTTACTCTCACCTGCTACGACGACGCAGGAGTGAAGCCGGAACTCTACCCGAAAGCCTCAGACGTGCAGAAACTACGACAACAGGGGGTTCACCCTATCTATGGTTGGCCCTACTTCCTTGTGGATGAGGTGGACGACGGCTTTATCACGCCCGACAATGTCGTAACGAAAGGGCAGTCTCAAGCGGAAACGCGCTATATTCGAGCGATACTGGATAGCGGACGCGAGATTGGTCTCGATGGAATGATTGCGAATTCGGCTTTTATCAGCACCGAACCGCTTAATATCTACGCCTTTGGCAGAATGGGCAGAGCGCCTCAAATCACGCCGGAGGCTCTACTCGATGAGTACGCAGGCTTCCTCGCCAACGCGGCGACAAAACACTCGCTTGGGCAAGTTCTTAGGTTTATTGAGAACTATAGCAACTGGGAGAACAGTCTTCCAAAGCCCTACCGCTTGAAGCCATTAGATTGCGGAGACATCACTTCGCCAGCGATTGCGCTAGAACGCCTTGCGCTAGTGGTTCCGCGTCAAAAGCCCCCCATCGTTCTGCCGGAAGCCCCCGCTCTCTACCTGAAGCGATTGGAGAGACGGCTACAGGCTATCGCTAAGGGCGATATTGGCGGAATACACCCCACTATTAAGTCCAGTTCAACGCCGAAAAGAGAGACCCCATGACCCAAAGCTACCCCGGTATCAAAATTGGAGACAGGATGAGTGCGCGTCCTACGGAAAAAGACTTCACCTTCTTCCAAAATATGGGCATTGAGTACGCCACTATCTGGACAACGATAGAGGACGCGACTTACGAGTACATGGCGCATACCAAAAGCCTACTCGAAGCGCATGGAATCCAACTCTGGAACATCGGTATACTCGACCTACACTGCGACCCGACGATGGTACTCGGCTTGCCCGGCTTCGATACGAAGGTGGAGCAGTATCAGCAGTACCTCCGAAATTTGGGACGCGCTGGTATCGGATACACCACCTACGCACACATGGCGAATATCAAGATGTTGCCCTACTATCAGACGAGCGTCGGCTCCACACGCGGCGGAATACCTACCCGCGAATTCGATATGGAGTTGGCGCAACACCTTCCGCTTTCGCACGATAGAGTCTATACTGAGGATGAGGTATGGGATACCTTCACCCGCTTTATTCGCGCCGTCATGCCCGTTGCAGAGGAGGCAGGCGTTCGTATCGGGCTACACCCAGACGACCCGCCCGTTCCAACACTGGGAGGCGTAGCCCGCGCTATCCGTAACTTTGAGGGGTATCAACGCGCTGTTGAGATAGCAAATAGCGACAACTTTGGTCTCTGCTTCTGTGTGGGAAGTTGGGCGGAGGGCGGCGCAATGCTTGGCAAAGACTCGCTAGAGATGATCGCTCACTTTGGGGCGCTTGGCAAAATTTTCAAGATTCACTTCCGCAACGTGGATGCACCCCTACCTAAGTTCCGCGAAACGCTTATCGACGACGGGTATGTGGATATGTACGCCATTATGTGTGCGCTTCGTGATGTAAATTTCGACGGCGTACTGATACCCGACCATGTACCCGGAGATGGTACAGACAAAATGAACTCTGCCTACACTATCGGCTATATGCGCGCTACCCGCAACCGCGTCTACAACGAGTAAATACCATGCGCCTCTTTTTGAGCATAACACTGCTGTTTCTGCTCCTCCTCTCCGTCGTCGCGTGGCGTATTCAGCCAAAGACGGAGCAGTACCGCTCGTCTGGGTAAGCGATGACAACCCAGCGCGACGCGACCAAGTAGCCCTGTTCAACACAATGTACCCGAAAAATCATCTACGCCTCGACCCGGGCAATGGCGCTATGGAGAAGGTGATTGTGCAGTCTTTGGGCGGAGTAGGACCCGATCTGTTCGACTGCTATGATGGGTTTCAACTCTCCGCTTACGTTCGCTCTGGCGTGGCATGGGATGTGACGGACGAGTTGAAGCGTCTCAATATGGACATTGGGGCGGTCTGGGAACCGCTTCAAAAGTATGTCGCCTACGATAAGCGCGTCTACGGCTTTGGCACGAACATCGCCGCCGACGCTCTCTGGTTCAATAAGGACATTTTTGACGCGGAGGGGGTTCCCTATCCAAAAGGTCCTTGGAAATGGGACGACCTCGTAAAGCTAGCGCAACGCATGACAAAACGAGACTCCTCTGGTCGTGTAGAGCGTTTCGGGTTTATGTGCGAGTGGTGGAACTGGCTTCACTTCGTCTATCAGTGGGGCGGGCAGGTATACACGCCAGATGGTACGCGCTGTATCGTAGACAGCCCGGAAACGATAGCGGCAGTGCAGTTTCTTCACGACCTGATATATAAGTATCAGGTGGTTCCTAGCCCTATTGAGGAGGCGGCGATGGCGACGCAAGGCGGCTGGGGTTCAGGAGTTATCACACGGTTTGGCGCGGGTAAAGCGGCGATGGCACTTGGCGGACGCTGGTGGCTCTGCACCCTGCGGGACTACAAAAAGTTGCGGTTGGGGGTGGCAGAGTCGCCCTATTCGCTAAAGAGGGTCTTTCGCGCCTACGGTAAAGCGACACTCATCAATCGGCACAGCCCGCGACGCGAAGAGGCGCTTAGGTTTCTAACCTATCAGTCCACAAAAGAGTATAACGATCTCATCAACAGTCAGGCGGATGGTATGGGTCCCGTAGTCGGCTATACCTATACCGATACTTTCCTACACAATGCACACTTCCCTGAAGAAGACCAAAACACCGTCTGGCGCGAGGCGGCTCTGCACTCGCAAGCCGACCAGATAAGCCCCTTTGTCAACGGTCAAGTCACTTCACGCCTTATCACCAAGCAGCTCGATTTAGTCAAGAGTAATCAAAAATCGGCGGCGGAAGCGATGCACACAGCGGCGAAGCAGATAAACGAAGAGATAGCCAAAATGCTAACGCAAGACCCCTCGCTTCGGCAACGCCATGCGACCTTAACCGCGCAACGCTCTGTAGGAGGCGCACCGTGACAACGCCTCCTACCCGCCCTCAGAACTCTCGCCGCGCACGCGAGCGGCACGACCTATGGGTGGCTATCGGCTTCCTACTCCCAAACCTGCTCGGCTTTCTCCTTTTCACCAGTGGTCCCGTACTATTTTCGCTTGTTGTCAGCTTCTCAAACTGGAACCTACAACAGACTGTCCCCTTCCGCTGGGTAGGTATAGAGAACTATGTGCAGATGCTCCATAATTCGGAGTTCTGGCTCTACACCATCAACACTTTCTACTTTCTGCTAGGAATGCCGATAGCCGTCTTTGGGTCGCTCTTTTTGGCGGTTCTGCTCAGTCAGAAACTGCGCGGTATCGTTATCTTTCGCACGCTCTTCTACCTACCCAGTTTCACGAGCGGTGTCGCTCTGATGATTCTCTGGAAGTCGCTCTACAACCCCGATTTTGGTCTTATCAATGCGGCGATACGCCATGTCTCCGACCTCCTGCACCTAGGCATCACCCCGCCAGAGTGGCTACTCTCTACTAAAAACGTGTTGGGACTAGATGTGGAGCGCGTCGCCGTGAACCGCGCACAGTGGGGGATGGGGGCGCGTGACGCGATAATCATTATGGGGATATGGATGGGGATTGGCGGCAACAATATGCTACTCTACCTCGCCGCGCTCACCAACGTCCCGCAGGAGCTTACCGAAGCGGGCGAATTGGACGGCGCAAGCTCGTGGCAGGTATTTCGACATATCGTCTGGCCCCAACTCGCGCCCACCACCTTCTTTATTCTGGTGATGAGTTTTATCGGGGGGCTACAGGGCGGGTTTGAGCAGGCGCGGGTTATGACGAATGGCGGTCCCGCAGGCACGACCACAACACTCTCGTATCATATCTACACAAAGGCGTTTGAGGAGTTTCAGATTGGCTACGCCTCTGCCGTCTCGTGGGCGCTCTTTGCGCTAATTTTCGTCCTGACGCTGGTCAACTGGCGTTTTGGCAATAAGGAGGTGAGCTACTAATGAGCGCGAAACTTCGCAACACTCTCCTCTATCTGCTCCTAACTCTGTTTGCGCTTACGGCTCTCATCCCGTTTTTGTGGATGGCTCTCACAAGCTTCAAGCCGTTGGAGGAGGTGGAGAAACTCAACCCAGTTCCGACTGTCTGGCATCCCGAAAACTATCGGAAGGTGTTTGAACAGATATCGTTCGCCCGCTACTACTTCAACAGCCTTTTCATCGCCGCATGGGTTACGTTTCTCACCTGCCTGACCAGTTCGATGGCGGCGTTCGCCTTTGCACGGTTACAGTGGCGACAGTGCGATAACGTGTTTCGGCTCTACCTCGCTACGCTGATGATACCCGGTGTGGTGACCATGATTCCGAACTATACCCTCATGGTGAAGCTACACTTGCTCGATTCGTATACTGGGCTTATCGTGCCGTCCGCCTTTAGTGCTTTCGGGACGTTTCTTTTGCGGCAGTTCCTGCTGACCATTCCCTCCGCACTAGACGAAGCCGCCGAGATTGACGGCGCGAACAAGTGGCAACTGTTTTGGGACGTGATACTGCCGTTAGCACGCCCCGGACTGATAACACTCGCTCTGTTTACGTTCATGGGCAACTACGGCTCATTCTTCTGGCCCCTCGTCATGATTAAGAGCGAACACCTACGCACTCTCCCTACAGGTATGCTCTTCTTCGACTCGACCTACGGACGACAGACCAACCTACTTATGGCGGCAAGCCTTATGAACATCGTGCCGCTCATCGTCCTGTTCATTGCCTCACAAAAGTTTCTGGTGCGCGGTATTCAAATGGGAGCGGTCAAAGGATAGTGCTGAAAAGGCTCTATCCTTTCGCCTCGTTGTTGACTGCCTGAACAAGTGCTTTCATGTAGGCTATGGAGTATGCTAACCCTGTTCCGCTTCCGCCCACCATGTGCGGAATATGGTCTGGAATGATGCATCCGTCGTAGTTTACCTCGCGCAAGGCTCGCATAACTTGGTGCATATCCTGATAGCCATCGTCAATAAAGGTCTCTTGCCAGGCGGCAGGCATAGGGTTGCTCACATTTCGGAAGTGCACTTTGAACAGCTTCCCCTGATTTCCGAAATGCCGTATCGCCTCTATAACATCACACCCCATGCCAACCGTTCCACCCTCTAGCCAACATCCCACGCAGAGACAAACTCCCACATTAGGGCTGTCTGCAATGTCCAAGGCACGTTGGTATCCTGCAAAATTGCCAAATATACAGCGCGGAACCCCACCTAGCGCATAGACAGGCGGATCGTCAGGATGAACGCCTATGAATACACCCGAATCCTCTGCTACAGGAACCACTTTCTGAATAAAATAGGTATAGTTCTCCCAGAGTTCCTCTTCGGTATAACAGCGCCCATGTGTAAATTCACCCTCAAAAACCTTACCATTCCAGTGTCCCTTTGCGTTTTCAATATCCAGAACACGCGCCGTGACTCCACCCCTCCCCTGCGTGCTTCCCGTACTCCAGATACCATTTCCCATATGTGCATAGGTGTTGTAGTAGATGCCTGCCTCTCCGAGATTGCGAAGGAATGTGCAGAACTCTTCAACTTTTGCGTCGCGCCCCGGCAGATTGAGGGTTATCTCCTCCACATTATGCACACGATGATTGGCAACACGGTATATCTGAATGCCGTAGTTCGCCAGTCGCTTCTGAAACTGTTTATAGTGTTCAGCAGTGTGTAGGGCAGGGTCATGGACAATAAGCATCGCCCACTCTACGCCGAGTTGTTGCAAGAACTGTAGGTCTTCGTCACTAGCGTTTGACGCAACGTAGGTTCCGATCTGAATACCCGCCTTCGAGCCATAATAGCCTGGTACTGCACGTAGCGGATACGAATAGTTCGAGCCATTCATAGGTTTAACTCCTTCTGATAAGGGATAGATGTCAAGTCGTTCTGAAAAGATTGTGGGCGCGGTCTACTCGCCTATCACACGCACGGTCGTAATGGACTTTGCCAACACATGATCTGCAAAAGTCCAGACCACCTTTTTCTTGCGTGTTACCTCAAATGCGTGTACCCCTTTACCTTCATGACCACGAAGGAAGTTACCTACTAAAAGGTTGCCGCTCTTGAGAACCTGCACGCTTGATACCCATACGAGGTTCAGCTCCGGCGCGTCCGCCGCCCCAAACTCCCAGACGATTTTGCCGTCACGAGTCACCTCAATGACCCGTTTCTGCGTGCCGCACGAGATAAGAGTGTGCCCGTTTTTCAGGCGTTGTGCGTCGTTTACGTTCTCAACTCCCGTATACTCCCACACCACTTTACCCGTAGGGTCTACTTCGCGTGCCGCACCTTCCCCCTCATGAGCAGATAGGATATTACCGTTCGGCAGCTTGTGTACGTTACGCACCTGAAGGTGGTAGGGCTTCACCGAGGTAGTGAGGGGGGTGATATGAACCACCTTTCCTTGAGCGTCCACCTCCACCGCTTGGCAGGGTCCTTGTTCGGCAATAAGCGTGTTTCCATTCGGCAGGCGGCTACAGCCCAGCACTTGGGGAGACTGGCTGATGTAGTCCCACACAACTTCGTGCTGACTATCTATCTCCTGTACCCCAGTTGGATTACCACCATACCCAATAAGAATATGCCCGTTCTTCAAAACCTCAAAAATAACACAGAGGCTTGGCGGCTTGTGTTCCCACACCATTTTGCCGTCTGCATCCAACTCAACAAGGCGGTTCTGAGTGTTGCCATACTCAGCAAACAGAATTCGGTGACGGACAGGAGGGGCTGCCAGTGTAGAACGGGTCAGCGTCATGAGAACCAAAAGCATCAAGCATCGTTTCATAGTGAGGTATCTCCTTTGAAATCCAGTAGCGGTGGAGCGTTATAATGCAGTTAGTTCTCCCTTCTGTTAGGCTTTACCTCTCTCTAAAAACGGATACTTCACCAGTCCGCCGAGATATTTTCAGCGGTTGTGCAGGAATCCTAAGCGTTTCGACAAACTGTATAAGGGACTTGCTACAGTTAAAATCTTCCAAAGCCTCTAGGGTAAGAAAGGCTATCGTCCAACAAAACCGCCTACCGCCCTAGCCACCCCTCGCCCAGAATTGGGAGAGGGGACGGGGGTGAGGGCTTCTGGTTTTCAGATGGAACAATTATTCTTTCGTAAGTCCTAAGTGCTACAACACGTAGCAGCCTCAGCACAAAATCGGTACTCACCTGAACCTAAGAAGAAAGGAGCGTCTTATCTTGAGCCGCCCTATCCTGCCCTTCCTTCGCAAAACGAGAGCGTCCACGCGCCGCTCAACGCCGCTACTTCTACTCGCTATTCTCAGCATTTCACCCTCTAGCATGGCACAGACGACTGTAAAGGGGCGACGCTCGCTTGTACTGGAGGGCAAGGTCGCTCAGCTCGTAGTAGACCTCGCCGGCGGCTCTATTACAGATTTTCACCTGATGAGCCAAGGTCTCAGCCCTATTAACTGGGGGGCAGTTGCCAACTCAACGGCTCCGCATCCGATGGGGCACTTTCTCTGCCTTGATAGATGGGGGCAACCCTCCGATGCGGAGATAAAAAACGGAATGCCATTTCATGGGGAAGCCTCCAGTGTGGAGTGGCAGATAGCACAACGTCCTCTGGAGAGAGCCGGACACGTTCATGCAGAGATGACTGCCACTTTGCCTATGGCGGGGCTGAAGGTGAAACGCCACATTGCGCTATCGGCTTCAGGTACTTTTTTTACAGTCAAGGAGGAGGTAACGAACACTAATAGGTTAGGGCGGCTATACAACATGGTACAGCACCCAACCATTGGACCTCCGTTTCTGGATGAGAGTACGATTGTAGATGCAAATGCGCGGCGGGGATTTATGCAGGGTAGCCCTCTACCCAACCCAGAAGAGCCTTCCGTCTACTGGCCCGAAGGGCGGCACGATGGTCAACCCATAAACCTACGCCATCTGACCAACAGCCACGACCCCAATGTAGTCTCTTTCACGATTGATGAGGAGTATGGCTGGGTCACTGCATGCAATCCCGCTCAGGGACTGCTAATAGGCTACCTATGGAAAACTTCCGAGTACCCATGGTTCAATGCGTGGCGGCACGTAGAGAAGGGGAAGCCCATGGCACGAGGTCTTGAGTTCGGTACAACGGGTCTACATCAGCCGTTTCCCGTTCTAGTAAAAAAAGGAAAGATATTCGGACGCTCCATTTATGAGTATCTAGACTCTGGCGAGACCGCCTCAAAGTCTTATACCTGTTTTCTTATGGAGATTCCCAAAAACTACGCGGGGGTCT
>JAPLCR010000056.1:10276-14450 GCA_026392135.1 Armatimonadota bacterium | reverse complement strand
TAAACAAATTGCCTATTTCAGGCGTAATTTGCAAAGGAACGGATAAAAATTACAATTCACTGGCAAAAGGAGTTGAGTAGGCACTCGCCTACTCACCTTTCGCTCCTAACGACGATTCCACGCAATCTAGCCTACAAGAACCCTGTTTGCTCCGCCAAGTACCAAGTTCGCCTCAACACCTTACGGCATAAGCTCCACTGCCAACACCTCATCCACCTTGAGCGTAACCTTGAGAATCCCACCCGAAAACTCCTTGCCATCCACCAGCGAGCGGAAGCCTTTCACTCGCCCCGCCGCAAACTCCGCCAGTTTTGAGGAGAGCGTTATCTCCGCTGTTTGCGGTTGCGCGGTCAGGTTACGGAGGGTGAGATAGCGTTTTCCGTAACGCTCTACGCCCACGCTAGGATTATCGGAGGTCGCATAAGTTATCGCCTCCCACCCCGCAGACGAGAGTTTTTGGATGAGGGGAAGATACTTCTTAAAGAGTGGTCTATCGCGGTTGTACCACTTAGGGTTGTCCCAGTACGGGTTTGAGGCGGCATCCACACTGAACATACTCGGATACATGGCGTAGAAGAGGCAGGTCTGAAAGTACTTTTCAACGTGTTCCAGTGTGAATCTGTTAAAGTCTGTGTTCATCAAAAGCAGGTAGGGCTTCTGTCCGCTCATCGTGCGCCGCAGGCTCATAGCCGCATCGCTATCTGGTTGCCAAGTCGCAGAGGGTAGCCAGTTCACCTCAATACCCATCAGGTCGAAAAGTTGTGCGAATATCGTAAAGCGCACGGGGGTCGTGTTCGCCATAAAAAGCTTGCCTCTGTTCTGCAAGTCATCGCGCACATACCGCGCAAACGAGTAGAGTGAATACCACTGTGGAAGGACTGGCGTGCGAGTCTCGGTGGAGAACGTGAGTGGAAAAGGACAGGTTAGGATGTGCGCGGGACGGTAGTCGAGCGTGTCCATCCACGACTCCAGCGAATCGAGATACTCGCCGTCCAGTTCACCATCCGTCGCGGTCTTTTTGGGGTCATAGAGTTTATTCGCTAAAAGAAAGGAGTAGGAGAGCGAGCCTTTGGTGGGCTGATCCTCTCCAGAGGCGAGTTCTGGGTTTGGGTTCAGCATGAAGACCGCGCCGTTCGCCCACGGTTGGTTCTGAAACTCTAGGTTGTACCTGCCATTTGCGTCCATAGTCCCTGAGTTCAGTACGGCGCGTGCAAAATCTTTCGCCTCTCCCTTTCCCTCCTGCGCGTTCTTCTCGATAAGTTTCATCGCGTTTTCGTAGGTACGGGGCATATCGGGGGGCATGGGTAGCCAGTAGGAGGAGGGTTCTGTGTAGCGAAAGCTGAGGATATTGAGTGCGTCATCCGATTTGACACTGTTACTCCCCTCGTGGAATGCAAACCCAAAGTCCTCCCTATTTTGCACAATTGCAGGGTTAGTGAAGGGCATCCAGATGCCCTCATGCTTCGTGCGCCTTGTGAAAAAGGCAGAGTAGAGTTGATAGAAGCGTTGTGTGGCGGCACGAAAACCCCAACCTGCCAGCGCGGAGGGCAAGCCAAACACCGTGCAACGGGCACGGGCGCGATTCGGGGGCCATGTCGCCGACTTTGAGGTGAGCGCGAAGTCCCAAGCAATAACGGACTGCCTCTGCGCCCCGTTGTAGAAGAGGCGAAATACACTGGGCCAGTCCATCTGATTCACAATCGAGACTCCCGACTGCCCATTAGAGACGCACGAGTAGGGATAGAGTGATATGCTGCCAATGCTTCCCACATTCGTCACCACCTGATTCGTATACTCGCCCTCTGCCTCAATCCTCTGTGCGACACGCATATCCTGCCCCCAGCTCCAGCCGGCTGCGTCCACAGGGAGCGCAAAATAGAGGGTGATAGCACGTTCCGTTTTACCTGTATCCGTCACCTGTGCGTCGATACTAAGCGTGTCTTTATCGGGTGTGATTTTCGCGTTCAGCATGAGACGCGTATCCGCAAAAACGCCGTTCAGTTCGACTCCACCCCCCGCTATAGGCTTCACACTGCCTTGGAAAGGAACCATCTCGCCCTCTTTCAGAGCATCACGCACATAGAAACCACCAACCTTCGCCCCCGCCAACTCCCTACCGCCGCTCGTTACACCGACAACGCTCCCCGTAGCAGAGAACGAAAGTGCCATACCATCTTTCGCCGTCGCTTTACCGGCAACCTTGACACCAGTCCGACTCGTGCCTGTATAGGCGAGAGTTTGACTATCGAACAGGTTTTCGCCCTTGAGTTCGCGCACGTAAAAGTCATCGAACCAAGCCGTACCTACGTGGTTCCGAAACAGTGCATAGACACTCATCTGCTTCACGGGCTTTTGCGGATGAATAAGCAGCTGCCGCTTCTCCCAGTCGTGCGTCCCCGTATTGAAAGGTGCGAACTGCCCCCACTGCGGCGTGCCATCTTGATATATTATATCGATATAGAGAGAGTAGTCTCCATCACGCACTCCACTCACACTATCGGCTCTACTCCACGCAGTTATCACGATGGGCAGAGGTTGCTTCTGGTCTAGGAGTATTACAACAGAGGCACCTCGCTTCTTTTCAATACGAGATACGTCGCAACGAATCGCCTGCTCCCCTGAGTGAAACACCACTCTATCTACATCATAACCGGACTCATACGGCGACCAGTACGGAACCCCTCCCCCCTTGCCATCAGTCCCGCCGCCACCCTCAAAGCCCCCATTTTTGAGAGGAGGCTGCTGAGCAAAGGCGCAGGTGTAAGAGAGCGCAAATAGTACAAAGAGAGGAGTCAGAAGGCGAAGTTTTGAATACATCATGCTGGATAGTCCGTTAGTTATTAGTGATGAAAGCCTACTGTCGATTCTACCCTATCTGAGTGTTCTCCTGCTAACCCAGCAGTAGGGGTTGCCTTTTTCGAGCACCCACATTGACAGGCATAAATCTTGGATGGATCTGCTGTTGCCTCAAAACCATCCCATCTGATCACATCAAAAAAATAAATAGTAGAGGCAATACATCTTACTCTAGGCGAATCATACATCGGCAGGAGTTTCACTTAAACCTACACCTTTAAAACAGAGAGCGATTCAAAAAGAACAAAGTGCCTCTCGCACAAAGAAACCTCCCTGACCAAGCTAGTGTGCCCTAAGGCAAAATCTACCTCACATAGGAGAATCTACGATGATTTCTGGACGTATTTGGTCTCGCGTAGCCCCGCTCACAGTTCTGCTGTTGCTGCTAGCCTTCTCGCTTACAGGCTGTACTGCTGGAGGCAATCTGGTTGAGTTATCAGGTCGCTCATTCACTGCATCAAGCCTCTCTCTTGGCGCAAATAAGGGCGAACTTGTTGTTCGAACTTCTGCGTCCAACAACACAGCGACAGGAACGCTTAAGATAACAGACCCGAACCGCTCTGCCCAAGCGCGAACGCGACTCGTTATTGCCTCTGCCAACTGTAACGGTACCTACGACGCATCTTCAGGAGCGGTGAACCTGTCCGGCTCCTATGAGAACCCTCCGGGAACTACACACAACTTCACAGTGACGGGTACGCTACCCACCATAGGTAACAATGCACAAGGCTCGATTACCATAACGATAGACGGCGTAGCTCGGGGTCCCTTCCAGTTCGGAACCAACTCCACAACAAACGGTGGCGGAGGCGGTAATAACGGCGGGGGCGGCAACAATCAAGCGGGTCTTATCATTAGCGGCTCCACTGTCGACACTAGCCTTATTACACCGGGTGTGTTCACGGGTACAGCAGGTGCCGAAAAAACGACACAGAGTTTCACCTATCAAGGCGTTACTTACGACGGTCAGTACTCCATTGTCTTGTTCAAACAGGGTTCTGGCTTCTCGTTCGACATCTTTGGTCTGAACGTCTCAAATGGTCAAACCTTCAACGTATCCGACGCACGTATCGCCTGCACGCTTGCAGGAAACAATAAAGTGTATCGGGCGACAAGTGGAGCCATCACAGTGGACAGCGTCTCTTCGACCTCAATCACGGTGACGTTTACGAATGCTAAGTTCACAGGGACAACAGACCCCGTTACAGGGGCGCAGTCTACTGGAGAGTTCACCGCGAACGGCTCCGTAACTGCGGCAATCAACGCAGGTTAGACTTATCTACCGTAGAAACCGCCTCTCCTTACTTCTAAGGAGAGG
>JAPLCR010000056.1:0-10235 GCA_026392135.1 Armatimonadota bacterium | reverse complement strand
TTTAACTATTTCTACGCTACCCTCTCATGCACGTTAGAGAGGCGGAGGAGTTGGTTCGTCAGGCATGGACATATTTCTCTTTACGTCACCGTCATAGAAAACCTAACGAAGTACTCTTTATGTCTGGTTCGACCCTTCCACGCTCAAACCTACATCACAGGTCCCAACATCCAAGGGGCGAACTCGCTTTCTCCAAGCCCTTGCTCCTCGCTCTTCGTCTGCTTGCCGCTTGCGACTTCGATTAGCTCCTCGAATATCTGCAGCCCTACGTCCGCGATGGGAACGCCGTTCAAAATCACACCGGCATCGATATCCATATCGTCGGTCATCCGCTCATAGAGCGGGGTGTTTGTCGATATTTTCAGAACGGGCGCGGGCTTGAAGCCGAGGCAGGAGCCGCGGCCTGTCGTGAATGCCACGAGGTTACACCCTCCAGCAACTAGCCCCGTAACAGAAACGGGGTCGTGCCCCGGCGTGTCCATAAAGGTAAAGCCAGCTTTGTCAATTTTTTGCGCGTAGGGGTAGACCTCCACAAGCGGAGTCGAACCACCCTTTGAGACCGCGCCGAGCGACTTCTCGTAGATGGTCGTCAAGCCGCCCTCTTTGTTACCGGGTGATGGGTTAGAATCGATGCTTGCGCCCCAGATGCCTGTGTACCACTCCCACCAGCGCATGAGTGCCACAAGTCGTTCGGCTACGTCTACGGAGACCGCCCTGCGAGTGAGCAGATGCTCTGCGCCATACGTCTCCGATGTCTCCGCGAGAACCCAACCCGCGCCCTGCCGCACAAACTCGTCTCCTGCAATACCCAGCGCGGGGTTAGCCGTCACGCCGGAGTTTCCGTCGCTACCGCCGCAGTTCGTACCGACCAGTATTCCCGCCACCGACTGCTTAGTGCGCTTCGCCTCCCCCGCCCTTTTCAGCAGTTTGATGGTCTCCTCAATGCCCTTCAAAATCGCTTTACGGGTTCCGCCCTCATCCTGAATCGTTATCGTTGGAGGCAGTTGGGGTCGTCCCCAGCGAACCTCTTGCGCTCTCACTAATCCCTGATTCTGCACCAGCGAGAGCGACTGATTCACCTCACAACCTAGCCCCGCCAATAGATAGCCGTTACAGTTAGGATGCTCCGCCATACCCGCCAGAGTGCGCTGAAGAACCTTGTAGTCCTCGCCGCCGAGATGCTGACCGCACCCGCTCTTATGCGTAACGGGGAAAACGCCGTCCACGCCCGGAAACTCTTTCATCACTTGGGGAGAGCGGAAGTAGTCTGCGATGGCGAGAATTGTCGCGGCGGAGCAGTTCACCGTAGAGACTAGCCCAACATAGTTTCGCGTGCCGACTCGCCCATCTGGGCGGGCATAGCCCTGAAAAGTTCGTCGTAGCCCCTCTGTAACGTAGTCCACAGTTGGTACCGCTGTACAGAACTCGTAGTCGAGTTGGAGTTTACCGGAACCGTCCGTCTGACTCTTCCCAAAGTCCAGGTTACGGGTATGCACCCACTCGCCCGCGCTTATAGCTTGTGTTGCGTAGCCAATCACCTGCCCGTACTTGTGTACCGCTTGCGCTTCTGCAACGTCGCGTATTGCCAACTTATGCCCCGCAGGAACGTCGGAAGCGACTCGTATCTCGCCGCCCTCGTATCCTAACACCGTGCCGCCCACTATTTTGCGCTTCGCAACAGCTACCTCGTCACCGCTTCGCAGGACAATCGCCGCCTCGTTCAAATCCAATGTTTCCGCCATAATGTAAAACTCTAGCCTTTCTATCAAATTGAGAGATAGGCTAGAGTTCGAGAGAGAGGAGGCAGTTTCCTGCCCCCATTAATAGATTTGCTTACAGGCTAACGCACACCTAGAGACAGAGGCTTCTATAATGCTTAGAGTAGCAGGGGAGGTCAAAACTTACCCCACTCCTGTTTATGTGCCGCGGAGCCGCCTTATGTTATGGTGTTGCGGTGATAGTCGTTGTCACCGGCGTACCCGCTGTCCCGTCCGCCAATGTGGGGGTAAAGGTGTAGGCTACCGATTTGTACACGAAAGAGAGGGACGTTTGAGGAACATCGCCTCCACCGGAATCCGCCGTCGACATATCGCTAATTACCGCGCCGGAAAACACTATCTTCAAGGAGTCAAATTTGACACTAGAGGAACGACCTTGAATCGTTACATTCAGAACAGCGGCTTTATTTGCCTGAGCCAGCAGAAGCGGAACCGATAACACCGAGCGAAGCGAGATGCTTAAGGGAAAGAGGGTAAGTGCGGTCGGAGTGGGGGTGACCCCCCGCGTCACGCCTATCGAGTAGGAATCGAGTTCAAAAGATCCTTTGTGTTCCTTATTCGTAGAGTCTCCCGTAACTCCCTTAATCGTCATGTAGTAGTCCATAGTAAAAATGCCGCTCCTTTTGCGGGTCGCTACTTGTCTGTAGAGAGAGCCTCGTTCAGAGATTATGGTAGCGTTAGTGGGTTATGAAGTAAAACCGTTGTTATACTAATGGCGCTTCAGAAATTGAGAACCTGTTTACATGACGACAGCGCCCTCTGAACTGAGACCGTCCCCTATCCCCGCCTTTCCCCCGTTCGACACGGGAGAAAGGAGCCAGCGGACGAGACTGCGAGATTTGCCTCGTTTTTGTCATGGTGGCAGATAGCATCTTCCGAACAGGAGATTTCTCACACGCCAGTAGTATATGATCCATCCGCCTATTCAGCGGGATTAGACATCCATGTGTTCGAGTCGCAATGAAGAACATCCACGCGTGAAAGCGTCGTTTTCGACACGCCCCCCGTCACGAGGATATATTCGCCTGCAAGAACAGCGGCGTGTCCTCGTCGTCGGGTGGGCATAGGAGCGGCATACGTCCAAGCATTGGCAACGGGGTCGTATACCTCTATGGACGATAACAGCTGTTTGTGAAAACCGCCGAGAACAACAACGCGCCCATTAGGGAGTGCCACCGCTGTATGCTGAGACCGAGGGGTCAGCATAGGAGCAGCCTCAAACCAGCTATCAGATGCAGGGTCGTATAGCTGTACACTACTGAGTGCCGAGTTTCCGGTCTTGTCGTGTGCACTGACACCCCCAGTAATTAGGATAAGCCCATTGGGCAGCACTGTCGCGGTATGATGCGTTCTAGCAATTGGCGATGCGGAGCGAAGTGCTGTTATTCCACCCGGTATACGCGCTTGGGGAGAGGCTGTCTCACTATAGGGTGTACCCGCTTCTGCGGATAGCCCAACCGTCGTCATAACCGCCGCCATCATACCGCCCAGTACAACACGGCGGGAGACATTAGCCGCCTGCGGGGGCGAATTCTCTGGAGCGAACTCTAAGTTCCCTCCCGTTTTTTTGTTCATTCAACACTCCTTTTTGACGGCACACGCAGTCCCACACTGCTTAGAGAATACTAGCAAGGAAAATTCTCATGTTAGCGGGCGTGCGTTTGCGCTCAAGTATTCCTATTGAAACTCTATCTAAGGCATTATAACATACGTTTCAAATTGTCGCAACACAACTAATTTGAAAGGTAATGCTCACTCCATCGAATTGAATACCCTGTAGTTTCACTTCAGCCTTCTCTTGTGCAGGAAACCGCCCCGTGGTTCTTGAATAGTAAGATGTTCGAGACACTCCCGATAAAGCGTTACCAACACTATTCGACTATGCAACCTTTCAACTGGAAAAACCTCACCCTACCTCTCCTCTCCGCTCTACTCATCGCCCTAATAGCGTGGAGTGAGATCATAGTGCGCCCTGTTCCTCAGACTGGGCGCGTAGAAGTCGTCTACTGGGATAAGTACACCGAGTTTGAGGAGACCGCACTCAGGAAAATTGTTGACTACTACAATCAGTCGCAAGACAAAATCTACGTCAATTTTCTCTCCGTCAGCGACATCCAGAGTAAAACGCTCATGGCGATAGCGGGAGGTGCCCCCCCCGATATTGCGGGGCTGTTTGCACCTGACATCGCGCAGTATGCCGATGCGAACGCACTCACTCCACTCGACGACTACTGTAGTGAAGCGGGGCTTACCCAAAAACACTACATCCCTTTCTTTTGGGACGTGTGCAACTACCGTGGACACACCTACGCTCTGCCCAGTGCCGCCGGCTCCACTGCTCTGCACCTCAATACTGAGATGCTCATTAAGGCAGGGTTAGACCCCCAAAAGCCGCCAAAGACGATAGAAGAGCTGGATGCGATGGTAGAGAAAATTACAAAAAAGAACCCCGATGGAACACTGCAAGCCGCAGGCTTCTTTCCGTCCGAACCCGACTGGTGGGTATGGAGTTGGGGCTACTTTTTTGGTGGAAGACTGTGGGATGGCAAGAGCAGGATTACAGCGAACAGCCCTGAAAATATCCGAGCCTACGAGTGGGTTAGCCACTTTTCAAAGCGGTTTGGTGCAAACCATGTACTCAACTTCCGTGCAGGGTTTGGGAACTTCAGCTCACCGCAAAACGCTTTTCTATCGAACAAAGTAGCGATGGAGATGCAGGGCGTATGGATGGACAACTTCGTGACGCGGTACGCCCCTACTGTGAAGTACACAGTTGCGCCCTTCCCCTACCCCGCAGACCGCCCCGACCTCGCCAACCCAACACTGGCAGATACCGATGTCTTCGTGATTCCACGCGGCGCGAAGCACCCAAACGAGGCGTTCGAGTTTATCAAGTTTATGGAGTCGCAAAAAGGTATGGAGATGCTTACACTTGGACACCACATTATCTCACCGCTTATACAACAGAGTAAGGAGTTACAGACGAAGCACCCACATCCCTACATCAAACTCTTTGCGGAGCTGCCATTGAGCGAAAACACCTACTTCCCGCCCAAAATCGGTATTTGGCGTGAATACCAGTCCGAGATGGAGAATGCCTTTCAGGAAGTGACACTGCTACACAAGACCCCCAAAGAGGCACTGGACAGGGTGACGGAGCGGATGCAACCCAAGCTGGACAACTATCTTAAAGTCCGTAGCCTGCGCGAAGGGCTTAGCGAAGGGCAAAGCGAGTGAGCTTATCTCGCGTCGTCGCGGCGCACCGTGCTATGGGTACACGCTTTGAGCTAATTCTCTACGGAGAGCGTGAGCGTTATCTGCAAGGCGTAGCGGAAGAGGTTTTTACCGAGATTTCACGCCTAGACGCAAAACTGAGCTACTATAACGACACCAGCGACATAAACGACCTAAATCTCCATGCCGCGGAGCGCATGGTACAGGTCGACCCTCCGCTCTATCAGCTATTGGAGCAGGCACAGCAGTGGAGCGCAAAGACGGGGGGCGCATTCGACATTACGGTTGCCCCGCTCCTGCACTGCTGGGGCTTTGTGGGTGGTATGGGTAAGATGCCTAGCCCCGAACAGATTGAAACGGCGAGAGAGTGCGTGGGTATGGATCACGTTCACCTCTATCCAGACCTTTATGGGGTAGAATTTGACAAAGAGGGCATACGCATTGACCTCGGCTCTATTGGGAAGGGCTATGCCATCGACTGCGCCGCCGAACTTCTCCGCGACTACGAAATCACCTCTGCCCTCTTACATGGAGGAACGAGTTCCGTCTTCGCAATCGGCTCTCCCCCTGATGCGGACACGTGGAAAATCGCCCTGCAAAAGCCTTTTGTAGAGGCGGAAGGGGAGCATATTGCGTATATATCCCTTAAAGACAACTCACTCTCCGTATCTGCACCGCGTAACAAGGGGTTTGAGTACAACGGCAAGCGGTACGGACACGTCTTAGATGCACGGACAGGCTATCCTGTGCCTGACCACCTGCTGGCGGCGACGGTCTGCGAGTCGGCATTGGTGGGAGATGTCTGCTCAACGGCACTCTTGACGCGAGGGGTAGAGTGGCTTAATACTTTTGTGTCTCTTGTCCCTAACGGTCAGGGGCTTTTTGCCCATTATGACAGTGACGGAGAGATATGCTTGCAGGAGAGTCCCTTACCAGACGAACAAAACAGGGTTTTTGAACTAATTCGGGAACAAGGAAGCAGGGAAACCTCGTCAAAATAGATAATAATGGTTCTGTTCGTCTGCAAAGGCGCAGACAACTTTCTCGCGGGGAGGGTTACAACAATGGCTGGGCAGATGATTTCAATAGAGGTACAACACGCAGATAGAACACGCCGCGCACGGCTCACTATCCCTTACGATATGAAGGTCAACCAGATGGTAAAAGTGTGCCGCAAACGCTGGGCACTCCCCTTTAGCGTAGACTTTCAAGTAGCCAACTCACGCTCTGGCACGCTCCTACTTGCACAAGACACCCTGCGCGACAACCGCGTCCAGAATGGCGATATTCTGGTACTTCAGCCTTTTGCCGTACACGGCTAGGACAAACATCAAAAATGGCGAGTGCCCGCGATATACGCCTTCAATCCGACTACGAGAGCCTCCAAACCCTTACAAAAGGGAGTGGGGGCACTCTCCTTATCGATTCTACGCACGGGAATCCCCCCTCCGAATATGTATTGACGTACCGTTGTAGGGGTATCGAAAGTGTAAATGAGTACGCGAGACCTGTCTACCGCACCGTTCATAAACTCCGTATTAAACTACCTGCGAAGTACCCTGCGCCCTTCGCGCCTCCGCAAGTAGAGGTTCTAACGCCGCTGTTTCACCCACACGTCTATCCGAACCGTACCGTATGCTTGGGGGTTTGGCAAACGAGCGAATTTCTGGACGAACTTGCCTTACGGCTCGGTGCAATGCTTCAGTTTGACCGACGTTGCCTGAACATCAAAGACCCTGCAAATGAGGTTGCCGTTGCATGGGCGCAAAAAAACCTCATTCTACTCCCCACAGATAACTGCACCTTTCACGGCGACGACCTATTGAAGGTGACAGTTACACGTGAAGAGGACGCACCTGTAGGGTGGGTCGAGTTATAATATCCCTCGCCTCTCCATCTCACCCCCTTACTAGATAGGCACGATTCCTTAGGACGGCTCTACCGTAATTTCGGAGAGTAGCCTTATTGTCTGGGTCTCATTGGCATTCCTTAATCTTGGAGAACACATCATGCGTACTCGCCTTGCCGCCTTTGCACTTGCCAGTATTGCCCTCTTTTCAAACACTCCTCTGAAGTCGCAACAACCCTCGAAAACCTATACCCTTCATAATGGGTGGAAGGTGACCCCTGCGGGAAAGCTTCATAAGATTTGGCAGATGCCGATAGGAACGGCTCTCTCCCCGGACGGCAAGGCGATCGCTTTCGCGTGTGCCGGATATGGGGTGCATGGCGTAGTGCTAATAGACACGCTAACTGGAGACGTGAAGCAGGCACTCCCCGTCAAATCGGCGTGGAATGGAGTGGCTTGGTCACCCGACGGCACGGCACTCTACCTCTCTGGCGGAGGGCTTCCTCAAATCCATGTATTTACAAAACAAGAGGACGGCAAGTTCAAAGCGGACGAGCCTATCGTCATCCCCGGTCTATTTCACGACCCTAAGAAGGGGGAGAAACAGTCATACCTATCTGGTTTAGTGGTAAGCAAGGACGGCGATACTCTCTACGCAGGGAACCTCGCGACGGATACCGTCTACGCAATTAGTCTGCCTTCCGGTGAAATCAAGACCCAGCATAAACTCGACTACAACGCACACCCTTACTGCCTCCGCCTCTCCCCGGACGGGCAGAGCATCTATGTGACGCAGGGCGCGTTGGCGAGTGTTGCGGTTCTCAAGGCAGATGATCTCTCTCTGGTGAAGACGTTGGATACAGACAAGCACCCAAACGACACTCTGTTGGCTCCAGATGGGCGGCTCTTTGTCTCTTGCTCCAATAGCGACTGTGTGGATGTGATAGACCCCGCCTCCGGACTACTACGAGAGCGGATTCGAATGACGCTCACTCCCCGTGCCCCTGCGGGAACATCCCCACAAGGCTTGGCTCTCTCACCCAACGGACGGACCCTCTATGTCGCCAACGCCGAAAACAACGATGTCGCAGTAGTCGATGTATCGGAACCCGTTCACAGCCGCATACTTGGGTTTATTCCTACGGGTTGGTATCCAACCAGCGTGGCAGTCTCTCCAGATGGTAAACGGCTCTTCTTAGGTACAGGCAAAGGCATGGGTGTCGGCTCCAACTCGCCCAAAGTACACCCAAAGGAGAAGGTACGCTCCAAAAAGAACTATGTCTACACGCCTTCTCTCTTACAAGGATATATTGGCGTTCTTCCTACGCCAAGTGCTACCCAACTTGCCGTCTACACTCGACAAGTTGTTTCCAACTCGCCCTACCAAGATGCTCTTCTCGATTCCCCCACAAAAGCCCCTGCGCGAGGAACCAACCCGATACCCTCCCGCGTCGGCGACCCGTCCCCGATCAAACACATTCTCTATATTATTCGCGAAAACCGCACGTATGACCAAGTTCTGGGAGACCTGAAAAAGGGTGGAAAGCCCTATGGTAACGGCGACCCCGACCTGACTCTCTTTGGTGAAAACGTAACCCCCAATATGCACGAGTTGGCACGGCAGTTCGTTCTACTAGACAATACCTTCTGTAGCGGCGATGTTTCCGGGAGCGGGCACCCCTGGAGTACTGCAGCCTACGAGACAGATATAGGACAGAGGGCGTGGCAGTTAGCCTATTCGGATAGGGCAGAGTGGCCCCTTACAGACCGCGACCTGTTTCCTCCCATCGGGCGAATATGGGACATCTGTGAACTACGCGGAATATCGTGGGTTTCGTACTACTACACATGGACAACTACCAATACGCACCGTAATATGCCTGTGCTGTGGGAGAAGAACCTCAATAAACTGCGTGACTATCAGGTAGCTGACCTCTTTATCAACG
Source organism: Armatimonadota bacterium (assembly GCA_026392135.1). Taxonomy (GTDB): domain Bacteria; phylum Armatimonadota; class Chthonomonadetes; order Chthonomonadales; family Chthonomonadaceae; genus CAIJLM01. Next base: position 1,428 of record JAPLCR010000056.1, on the reverse strand, counting down.
ACCTGAAAAAGTATGAACGCAATAACAACCTACCCCGGTTTATGATCATGTCGCTACGCGAAGATCATACTCATGGCACCAGCACGGGCGAATTTACGCCTACCGCTAGCGTTGCATCGAACGATGTGGGACTCGGTAAGATTGTGGAGGCGTGTACGAAGAGCAAGTACTGGAAGCAGATGGCGATTTTCGTAATTGAGGACGATGCACAAGATGGTCCAGACCACGTTGAGGCACACCGAACCGAGGCTCTTGTCGTTTCGCCCTATACGCGCACAGGCAAGATAGACAGCACGTTCTACACGACGGTCTCCATGTTGCGAACAATGGAGTTGATTCTGGGGCTGCCGCCAATGAGCCAGTACGACGCGGCGGCGACACCTATGTACCGCTCATTCGCCTCTAAGCCAAACCTGACCCCCTACAAGGCTCTGCCTGCACGTGTTGACCTGCAAGCAAAGAATCTGAAGACAGCTTACGGCGCAAGCGATTCTCTAACCATGGATTTCTCAGAGGTGGATAGGCTGACCGCGAAACAGGTGGACAGGCTGAACCGTATCCTGTGGCACAGCATCAAGGGAGTGAACACACCTTACCCCGCCACGCATCGAGGAGCGTTGCTCACTTCACTAGGTGTAGTGCAGAAGCAGGATGAGGACGATGATTAGATGCTAAGGGCAGAAGCTCGACTATCGCCTAATGAACCGCCCTTAGCCCCTATCTCAAAATGCGATGGGGGCTAGGAAGTCCTGTAGCATCGAATAGCCTAAAGTACCTCTAATTTGCCCTTGCCCCGAACTGTGCCGCCAAGAGTGCTATCTGTCCGCAGTGATATGCCTCGTGGGTAATGACGTGGTGGAGTAGCCACCGCAATGTAAATTTCCTCTACTTGCCAAACGTAGCAGTTGGGTCTTGCAGTTCACGAATAATCTGACGTGTTCTTTCGCGTATCGTGTCGTGCTGGGCATAGTACCAGCTTAGCGGCTTTGAGGGAGGAGCGGGCCATACCCCGCCGAACTGGTCGGTCTCATCAGAGAGTAGAAGATTACGCAGTTCCGGTGACATCATCTCCCCCGCAAGAACTTCGTGTAGCCAGTAGGCTTCCACATCTGTGTTGTGAAGCAGCACTGCCCCAATACTATGTCCTTGTGCTACTGGTTGCCACACCAACGCCTCTTCCGAAACGTCGCCGAGCATACTGCGCCACTGTTTTGTATTATCGTCCAGCATAGCGAGAAGCAGCGCGACCTGCACCTCGCCCTCACCTAAGAACTGAATGTCTAATGGCTCCATAGAGTAGTCTCCTTGTACTTCCGAATTTTTGTGAATGTAGAAAAAACGGCACGTGTATCTGCTCAGGGCAAACGCATCTAAATATGTGAACAGCTCTCAATAACTTTCCGAAGATATTTGTCATCCCATCCCGCC
>JAPLCR010000295.1:9477-17443 GCA_026392135.1 Armatimonadota bacterium | reverse complement strand
ATAGGCAACAGCTCCGACTGTCCGTTGTGATGGTGATAAAGGGCAGGCGCATTAGCAGAGGAGTGGTGTACTCCAGCACGCGCAATAAACTCCAACTGCCCTTGCATTCCGGTAAAGGTATAACGTTCGCCGGGAAGTGCAGAGCGGGTTCGCGAAACAACATGAGTCACCTGCACGTTCTCATGGGAGACGATGAGAATAGCTATCGGCTCCTCTACGGGGTTACGTGCCTTCGCAGTACGGTTTTCGGGGCGCAAGGGTGTGACATCCGCACTCACGGAGTAGGCTTCGCCAAACCATGATCGCGCAAGGTCTACCGACTGACACAGCAGGTTCTGCACCAATAAATCCTCATCTACATCGTCCACGCCATTCTCCAACACTGCCGCCTCTCCTAACGGAATACTCCACTCGCATCGCACCTGCTTCAACGCTCCCACGAGGTTACTGGCAAGAAGTCTGCCTACCTCTTGAAAATAGGGGTCGTGTTGACGAGGAAATACAGGGGCAAGCAGAGCGTTATGCGTCGACGCAAACTCAAGCATCTCCTCGTTTGTTTTGAGGCTATAGCCGTAAGGAGCCTCGCAGAGCATGGCAATTCCCCGCTCAGAGCACCCTCGAATGTACCCCTGCCTGAAAATCATGGGAATAGGCAAGACCATTGCGTCAAGAGTGATATCGGAGGCTAAAAACTCGGAGAGACTTGGAAAGAACTCCGGCTTTGCACCCAGTTGCCGCGCCCAAGAGCGGGCAAGGCGAATATCAGGGTCAATCATTACGGTAATGTTGGCAGAGGGGAGCGACAGAAGCGTAGAGCCGTATCGAACGCGGGAAGAGAGAACACCCACAATTCCGACACGCAACGGCTCCACAGACGCAACATCTTGCGGCGGCGGTTGAGGGGAACTTTGAGAAGTCATAGATACCTAAACACGCAATAGAACGCGATGACACAAGCCTATTCAGGTAGTATCTGCAACGGCTCTTGCGTGGCTTCAAGGGATGGGCGAAGGATGATGGCAGGGAAGTTGACTACAAGAAGATTCGGATAGTGTGAATCCATTTCGAGGGCATAGCCGTGCGAATAGAAAGCACGCCCACAACAGGGGCAAGTGGCAACGATAGGACCCGAAGGGTCACGAGGAGGAGGCTCTAAATGCCGCCCAAAGATACAGGTAACAGGTTGGGAAAATCGAGACCACCGTGCCATAAAGTGTCCACCTTCCTCTTGAGTGGGATGCCCGTCTTGAGTAACAACTCCCACTACTATTATACATTATGATTCTTGCCAGAAACACCTGTTTTTGGATACTCTTTTTTAACATTCTAGCATTATTACGAGGGTCTGATAAAGCCCCCCCTCAACAGAGCAGAAATTCCCCTTCTGATTGCCCCTCATTCACGAGATTCAAGAAATCTGCCGATTAACTAACCCCAAGCCCCGAACAGTCAAAAGAGACAAAAAAAGCGGAGAAGGGCCTCTTATGGAGGTTTCTCCGCCCCCAAACTAAAGGGTTGTCTCAAAATTTCAGCGTAGGTGCCTAGGGTTAACGCGTATGCAGACCGCACTCCGTCTTGGTAGAGTTTGCCCAGCGTCCAGCACGGTCGTCGTCCCCAACGCCTACAGAGTGAGTACAGGGCTTACAGCCCACACTCGGATACCCTACGTCATGCAGGGGATTGTAAGGAACGTCGTGATCCGTGATGTACTGCCACACGTCACGCTTCGTCCAGTTCGCCAGCGGATTGACCTTCACAAGTTGGAACTTACTATCCCACTCAACTATCCCTGCACTCTTACGAGCATGAGTCTGGTCACGCCGAATAGCGGTAATCCATGCAGAGTAACCCTCTGCTACCTGTTTCAGCGGCTCTACTTTGCGAATACCACAACAGATATCGGGTTGCGTTTTGTAGATGGCTCCGCCAAAGCGTCGCTCCATCTCCTCAACGCTCTCCTGTGCCCGAATATACTCTACCGATATTCCGTATCTATCACGAATACGATCTCGCAGGTCAAGCGTCTCTTGGAACTGATAGCCTGTGTCAAGGTTGATGAGGCGAATTTGAGCGGGCTTAGTAATTATTTCAGAGAGCATTGCAAGCAGAACACAGCCCTCTGCGCCAAAGGCAGTCGCCATCATCAGGCTGGGGGAGTAGTTCCCTACAGCCCAGCGTAAAACCTCTTGCGGGGCTGCGTGTTCTAAGCTATCACTCCACCGCTTCAGGTCATTAATATCGCCAGCTTTAACCTCAAGAGTACTCATAACCGTAAGGTGCTTTCTTGCTCGTTTAGTGAAAGGGCAGAGACTTTTGCGCCTCTCTTCAACACGCGATGCACAAAAAACTTGACTAAACTAATCAGATTATAGTATATTATTTCTTACGTTGTCAAGAGGTTATTTGTTCCCGCTGGGTATGAGATACACAGGCAACACTAAATTTTGAAAAGGGAACTCTTTTGAATATGGGAACCCATGCAGGGTTTGTTTTATGGTTCACGGGGCTTTCCGGTGCCGGTAAATCCACGCTTTCCGAACACCTCCTTGAAGAGTTCAGAATTCGCGGCTACAAAGTTGAAATACTCGACGGCGACGAAATACGCACTCACCTCTCTAAGGGGTTGAGCTTCTCCAGAGAGGATAGAGACACCAATGTTCGCCGCATAGGTTGGATAGCGCGTATTCTAGCGCGTAACGGCGTTATCGTCATCACCGCTGCCATCTCTCCTTTTCGTGAGATCCGCGATGAGATTCGCACTGACATAGACACAGAAGGACGCACCACTTTTGTGGAGGTGTACGCGAACGCCCCCCTCGATGCCGTGGTGGAGCGTGATGTAAAAGGTCTGTACAAAAAAGCCCTTGCGGGCGAGATAAAGAACTTCACAGGCGTATCCGACCCGTATGAGCCTCCTCTGAATCCTGAAGTGGAGGTGCATACCTCTACCGAATCCATCAAGGAATCTGCCGACAAGATACTGAACTACCTTGCGGGAAATAGCCTTATTGACGTAGGCGCATAGCTGTCTGCGCTATCTGCTAAAACGCCTCTCCTTGTAATTCTGAGGAGAGGCATTTCATTTAGGTAAGAGTATAGAGATGAACCTAGAGCGTAGCATCGACCTTCATAGCCACACCACTGCCTCAGATGGCGACCACTCCCCCACTCAACTTATCGCGCACGCAAAGGCAGTAGGTCTCACTACGCTTGCGGTCACTGACCACGATACAATGGAGGGGCTTTCTGAAGCGATACAGGCAGGCAAGGCGGCAGGAGTTGAAGTCGTGCCAGGAATAGAGTTGAGTGCGGAGATTGATTTCGGACAGTGCCATATACTGGGGCTATTTATTGACCCAAGCTCAGAGGTAATGCGAAGTAGACTCCACGACGTTATACACAACCGGAACCTCCGAAATGAGAAAATACTCGCGAAGATGCAAGCTTATGGAGTAAGTATTACGCTGGCAGAAGTAGAGGCAGAGGCGGGTGGAGAGGTCATAGCACGCCCCCATTTTGCGAAGGTACTGCTCGCAAAAGGCTTTATCTCAACCATGCAGGAAGCCTTCGATAAGCATCTCACCCAAGGCGGAACCTTCTATGTCGACAGAGCCCGCCTCTCACCAAAAGAGTGTATCGAGCTTATCCACTCAGCGGGCGGTGTCGCGGTACTCGCCCACCCCAATAACCTCAAGCGTAATGAGGCAGAGACAGAAACGAAGATCCGAGAACTCATAGATATGGGGTTAGACGGTATTGAAGCCCGCTACAATCTTCACTCTGCCTCCGATAGCTCACGGTATCTCGCTCTAGCAGAGCGTTGGGGCATCCTCACCTCTGGGGGAAGCGATTTTCATGGTGCTACCGTAAAACCCCATGTGTATCTAGGGCACGTTGAGGGCAAATACCCTGCACCAAACAGTTTGCTGGAGCCATTGAAGGCACGTAGCGCACGGTACCGCTAACCGTTTGCTATAACACATCTTCTCCACTCTCAGCAGTACGAATACGAACTGCATCCGCCATAGGGAGGATGAATATCTTACCATCGCCAGTCTCTCCTGTTCGAGCGTGTCGCAAAATAGTCTCCACTATCTCATCAATATCCTCATCGCGTGCAACAATCTCCAGTTTCACTTTGAGCGGCAGATCAATCAGATAGTCTGCGCCTCGAAACAACTCGCGCTGCCCACCCTGCCTACCCGTTCCGCGTACATCTTGTACCGAAATTCCCGTCACACCGATCTCTCCTAGCGCAATTTTAACCTCATCCAGTTTCATAGGGCGAATTATCGCCTCCACGCGTTTCATAGTCACTACTCCTTGAATACAGCTTGAAATTCTACTTCACCTGCCTTTACCCCTTCCGTAGCCTCTTTTACTCCTCTTTTTTGATTCTTGACGAAAAATTTACAATGTTGTATAATCTGGTGTGAGTTGCCATTTTCACCAACAGGAACAGTCTATGCAGGTCGAACGACAACTAAGTAGCCATTCGGGGCAGAGAGGATACCGTTCACATGAACGGCTCGTATCTTATGTCACGCACGGAACTGAGTCGCAAATGCGATGGAAACGCCGCCTAAAAGCACATTACCACCAGCATTACCACCTGCACCATGCTCTGTGCCGTCGGCATAGGGCGGGGTTTTGTTTTAGGGGGAGTTTTCCCCCATGTCAGCATCTTACAGAAAGGGGATTTTACGGCGTGATAAATCAGGAGGTATTAGTACTCAATAGCGATTACGAGCCACTTAACGTATGTCCGGCAAAGCGTGCCATTGTGCTTGTCTACTTAGGCAAAGCGGATATTTTGCACGAATACGAAACAGAGGGAGCAAAAACTCTCTATGGCGAAGCCATCGTACCGGCAGTCGTCAAGCTGCGAAAGGCGATTAGAAGACCGTTACCAGAACTCAAACTTACACGCCGTACTATCTTTGCGCGTGACAACTACACCTGCCAGTACTGTGGCGTTATCACCAAAGAGATGACCATCGACCACGTTATCCCCCGCAAAATGGGAGGGGTGGAGACGTGGGAGAACCTTGTCTGCTGTTGTAAGCGATGTAACGGTAAGAAGAGTGATAAGCCCCTCCACCAGTCGGGTATGAAACTCATGAGGAGTCCGCGCCGCCCACGCTATACACCCTATATCAGCATTACCAAATACCTCTCAGGGCGTAAGAATGAGGTTTGGCGCGACTACCTACCTATCTTTCTTGACATTGCAGGTTAGGAGGAGTTGTACCCCCCAAAAGATTAGTCGCCTTCTCCAGAGGTTTGGAGAAGGCGACTAATCGTTGGTCTAGCTAGGGTCTACCTCGCTCACGATCTCTGCGAGGTGGGTCTTGTCGTTGCGGAGGCGGAGCCTCTTGGCGACGCTCTACAGGGCGAGGTTGCTCTTGTCGTTGCGGAGGCGGAGCCTCTTGGCGACGCTCTACAGGGCGAGGCTGCTCTTGTCGTTGCGGAGGCGGAGCCTCTTGGCGACGCTCTACAGGGCGAGGCTGCTCTTGTCGTTCTACAGGACGAGGCTGCTCAGTACGCCGAGCAGGAGGAGCCTCTCGCTCTACGGGGCGAGGCTGTTCTCGCTTCGGTTCTTCACGACGTACAGGCTCTTCGCGGCTGGGTACTGTTGGCTCAGTACGTTTCCGCTCGCCATCTCGCGTGTTAGGAGACTCTCTACGAGGCTCATCTCGTCGAGGAGCTTCACTCCGTACCTCAGTGCGTCGCGGGGTATCCGTGGTCGGTTGAGTACGCCCCACCGATTCACGGGCACGTCGGGCGATGTCTGCGGCACTATCTGTATTCCTATCCGGAGTAGTGTCGCGTTGCGTTGTGCGCTCAGTGGGTCGCCCTAATGCAGGAGTGCGGTCACGCTCTACAGGTCGTCCCAACGCAGGAGTGCGGTCATGCTCTACACGAGGGCTAGGCGTAATAGCCGCGTTCTGTGTAGCGGCTTTTCGGTCTTCCGCTTTGAAACGCTCTCTAGTCTGAGTTGGCAGGCTAGTTTCAACACGGCTAGGAAGGGCAGTGCGATAGACAGGGCGCACTGCAGTCTCTTCACGAGGTTTGACGGTACGCTCCAACACTTTCATCGAAGTAACTGACTGCGCGGTAGGCTGAATATGACTAGGTCCTGCTACAACCTTCCCCGCAGTCCGTGCTGGGTTGTAATACTGTAGATTTCCACCGTTTAGCTGGTCGTGAGAGAAAGGGTTATGTGTGTTTCTGTTTCCAAAATCTCTCTCTGCTATAGACACCGCACCATTTCGCATATTACGTGGTGTGTAGTTGTTCAACTTATCTGCCGCATAGTCTCCAACACGCGGGCTACTTCCACCAAAGTTATTCGTTACATAGTTGTTGTAGGTCGAGTTGTAGGGTCGTGCCACACAGTGATCTCGGTCTCGTGAATAGGCTACTGCCAACGTTATCGAGAAGTAGTCGTGCATTCTTCGGCAGTACGGTGATGGCGACAAGTAGACAATTTCGGAGGGATCAATGGGAACCCATACTACGTTGTCGCGGTAGTGGCAGAAGTGAACGGGCGCAGGACACCAAGCCTGATAACGCGCTCCGGGAACCCACCCCCAACCATACTGACGGTGTACCCATGTACCGTAGTGGTAGGGTGTCCAGCCCCAAGGCTCATTAGATACCCATGTCCAACCGAAAGGCTCTACCCATACCCACTGACCGTCTACATAGGGTCTCCAACTACTGCCCACACGAGGGCACCATACCTGCCCATACGTGGAGTCTGACTCCCATGATCCATACTGGTCGAGTTCGGTGGACATATACGACACATTGGCGGGAACATACTTTCTTGATGGCAGACCTTCGTCATCCATTTCACGGTCTCTATCGTCGTTCCAGTAGTCCCAGCTATCCTTTTGAGGAGTAGAGTAGAGCTTGTAATTGGATGTCGCACTGGTGAGGCGCAAGAAGTCGCCCGACTTAACAATGGCACTCCCGTGTCCTCCCTCAACAGTGGCTTCTCCATCACGCACAGCGAACTCTACAGAGTTGTTGACACCGATTCGTATCTTCGCGGGTCCTTTGGCTTTCAGTGAAGCGAAAGGAGTGTCTATCTGGTAGAGTGCTTTGTTATGTCGCAAATGCAACGACGCAAGCCCCTCTTGAAGTTTTATCTCCGTGAAAGTCCCCTCCGCATCGCTATACATCACCTGAAGCGTCGCTAAGGCACTGCTTCCAAGGCGCAAAACGCTTCCATCGTCAAACTGTAGTTCGGCGCGTCCCTTCCGCTCAATCCATATCTGCGCTCCCTGTCGTACAGGGAGGTTCAAGGAGGCGGAAGACCACTCGGCATCGGCGGAGACGCGCCATCGCACACTTCCGCTCAAATGGCGTATTCGCGCCATCCGAACAGGGGCTTCAGTGTCTTTTGAAGAAGCCTGTTCTCTTCGCGCAGGGCGTTGAAGGGTCGTATCGTCCTCAGCGAAAAGCGTTGGGAGGTCGTATCGTCTTCGCTCACCGCAAAACCGTCGTCGTTTTGCGCGTAGACAGGCGAAAGAGAGAGAGCGCATAAGCAGGTCAGAGTAAATAACCCTGAAAGCCAGATAGATGCAGATTTGAATGTTCGTTTCATTTTGTTAGCCCTCCGCGTTCTTTGGATTGGGGCGCGGGTTGAATACCTAAATCTCTATTTTCTAACTACGGTATCACCTTAATAGTGTGACGCATTTCTTAATAAAAAAATATGGGTACACTAGAGATACTATACTCCAACCATTAGGATACGAAAAAAACCTATGAAGTACACCCTATGCGCCACACTTTTACTCCTACTCTGCTTACCTACCCGCTCTGTGTCGCAGGTCACGCGCTGGCATCTTCCAACGGGAGCTATCCAGCCGCAAGCCGTTGCCGACGGGAAGGGGGGAGTGCATATTATCTATTTTCAGGGCAAGGATACAGGCGGGAACCTCTTCTATATCCA
>JAPLCR010000295.1:0-9410 GCA_026392135.1 Armatimonadota bacterium | reverse complement strand
GCGGGAGCGATTGGAACCGTCCGCACTGCCCACATTGCGATTGGCAAAGGAAACAGTGTTCATGTCGTTTGGAATGGGTTTGATAAAAGGAAGACAGGGCAAGCGACTACCTACCAAGCCTACACACGACTGAATAATACACACACTGCTTTTGAACCTCAGCGCAACCTGATAACGTGGGCAGAGGGTCTGGATGGGGGCGGCTCCGTTACTGCCGACAAAGTGGGTAGTGTCTACGTGGTCTGGCACGCGATGGGAAGCGGTAAAAACGAAGCGAGTCGGGGCGTATTTCTAACCCGATCTACAGACGACGGCGCAACCTTTGAAAAGGAGCGGCAGATAAACCCTGAACCGACAGGGGCATGCGCCTGTTGTGGCTTGAGAGCATTTGTAGACAGTAACGGCAACCTCTCCATCCTCTACCGACGAGCAAAGGAGGGAGAGTACCGTGACACCATGCTTCTGACCTCTAAGGATAAGGGGGCGACTTTCCTAGAACGCTCGTTAGCCGGCTGGAAAATCAACGCTTGCCCTATGAGTACCTACACTATGAGCGAGAGTAGCGGCAAAATCCTTGCGGCATGGGAAACTGCCGGGCGCATACAGTGGGGGGCGTTCAGCAACACGAATTCCTATACTGCCCGCACAGTTCCTAACTCGAAGGAGGTGCAGAAGCACCCAGTCATCCTCGCCAACGCGAAAGGGCAACTGCTTATCGTATGGACAGAGGGAACGGGTTGGCAGAAGGGTGGATCGCTGGTCTGGCAAGTATACGAAGCAGATGGCAAACCAACCAAACAGTCAGGGAGAGCGGAGGGCGTGCCTGTGTGGGGGCTGCCTACCGCTTATGCCCGCCCTGATGGTGGCTTCGTGATTATATATTGAGGGGCAATCCCCGCTAAAAACCCGCCATAATGCTCCGACGCAGTGCCTGTTCACGATACATTTCGCGGAATGCAGTAAATTTCGCGTTGTGATAGTTCGTAGTTTCCGGGTTTGGCACGACTACCTGCCCTCGCGCTCCCATGCCCTGCATAGCAGAGTAGATGTCAGGGTAGGCTTTTGCGGCAGTGGCGGCGAGAATAGCAGAGCCGAGCAGAACCGCTTCTGGCTCTTTCGGGAGGATGAGGGTTAGCCCCGTCGCATCGGCGTGTTCCTGCAACCAAACAGGGTTTTTCGTTCCACCGCCCGTCACGAACATCGTATCAATGCGGTAGCCCGACTCGTTCATAGCCCGTACAATGTCCCGTGTACCGTAAGCGACACCCTGTATCGTTGCATAGTATCGCAAGGCGTGAGAGGTGATAGATTCGTCTAATGAGATACCATCCACTACACCCCGAATATACGGGTCGCCGTAAGGAGAGCGGTTGCCGATAAAGTCAGGTAAGACATGAATATCCTTTGTGAGTTGTGCTAGCATATCAAAGCCCGCTTCCTGCTGGAGCCGCACCAGCTCAGCGTTTAGCAGTTGGTATACGGTAACGCCCTGCTCCTCTGCCTGAGCAGAGAGGCGGAGGGCATTCGCATGGTCGCTGATGCTGTGGTCAATGGCACTTCCCGCCGCGCTCTGCCCACCTTCGGTAAGCCACAAGCCCGGAACCATCGCGCTAAAGTAGGGACCCCAGATGCCGTCGATAAAAATGGGGTCACGGCTAACCGCCATGTGGCAGTTGCTCGTACCGCCGATAAGCGCGAGAGCCGTCTCCAAAAGGCTGAGATCAATCTCCGTACCCTGCTCCCAAATCGCGCCCATCAGTCCCAGCCCCCCCGCGTGCGCGTCTATAATCCCAATACCCACAGCACAACCTGTTGTAAGCCCCAGTTCTGCGGCAGAGGCGGCGGTGAGGTTACCGATATAACTCCCCATCGGCAAAATACTCTCCGAGACGCGCTCATTCTCAAAAATGTCGTCAATCCCGATCGCCTTGAAGTAGTCTCTATCCCAACGCCCCCCCTCATGCCCCAGATACGTCCATTTGCAGACGACGGTGCAGAGGCTACGGCTATCTACCCCTGTAGATCGGTAGGTAAGAAAATCGGCTAGGTCGAGATATTTCCCAGTCTTTGCCCATGTTTCTGGCAGGTTTTTCTTCAGCCATTTAAGTTTTGGGGTCTCCATCTCAGGCGATAACCTACCGCCCACATACTTGAGAACCTCATAACCACCTGCGTTAATCTCCTCCGACTCTTCAATAGCGCGATGATCCATCCAGACGATGATGTTTCGGTTGCTGTCGCCCTCGTCATTTACGGGAAGCGGTTCATTGTTTGCGTCCAACACAACCAGTGAACAGGTTGCATCGAAACTCACGCCGACAACCTGTTCCGCAGGAATTTGAGTCATCTTGAGCGTTTCACGAACTGTTTTGCTTACTGCTCTCCAGATGTTTTCAGACGACTGCTCTACAAAGTCGGGCTTAGGTCGCCAAGTCTGAATAGGCTCTACCGCTGAGGCAAGCAAACTGCCTTGAAGGTCGAATAAGCCCGCCCGTGCGCTTCCGGTTCCGACATCAACACCGATGACATATCTACTCATTCTAGTCTCCTTAAATGCTAACCTCACCCGTAAAGACCTCTGCCGCCGCCCCCGTCATAACCACGCGATTATCACCAAGCCACTCAATACGGAGGTCGCCACCAGGTAGGTGCGCCAACACATTACGAGAGGTTTTTTCGTTTAGAATGCAGGCTACTACCGTCGCACAAGCTCCAGTACCGCAAGCCAAAGTCTCCCCTGCCCCCCGCTCCCACGTTCTCATAGTGATTTCGCTCGTGTTGTGTACTTTTACAAAATGGACATTTGTGCGTTTTGGGAAAGACTTATGATTTTCAATAGCGGGACCAAATCGACCAATCGGTAACACATCCAGCTTGTCTTCAAAAATCACGACATGGGGGTTGCCCATTGAGACTGCGGTTATCTCAAATTTCTGCCCCTCTGCTTTCAAAACCTCTCCAATGACGCGCTCATTATCGTCACCGCGCATAGGAATTCCAGAGCGAAGCAGGCGTGGAACTCCCATATCTACACGCACCGTCTCCACAATACCAGAACGCAGGTTTAACTTCAAAAGTTTAACTCCATCGCCTGTCTCCACTTTTATCTGAGTGTCTCGATGTAGATTGTGGTCGTGTACATATTTCGCAAAGCAGCGTATTCCATTACCGCACATCTCCGCCTCGCTGCCATCGGGATTGAACATTCTCATACGGAAGTCAGCAATTTTTGAGGGCAGTACGAGGATAAGCCCGTCGCCGCCTATACCAAATTTGCGGTGGTTGAGCTTTGCGCTCACCTCTGCGATACTCGCTTCAGGCAGGGGGTTCTGAGTGTTATCTACAACAATAAAATCGTTGCCAATTCCGTGCATTTTAGTAAACTTCAAGGCAATTACTCCTTAAAAAATAGCAAAGAGGGAGGGAGAGATTATAGCCTCTCCCTCCCTCTACAATGAGCGAAAAACTACTAAGAAGGCTGAATAGGAGGGCGCGGCTCACGCGGCTCACGAGATTCTCTATCGGGGGAGTGCTCGCGGTTAGGGTCTGAGTAGAAGGAGACCGCCCGTGAAGGCACGATAGAGGTTACGGCGTGTTTATAGACCAACTGAGTGGGTTTCCCAATCGAGTCGAGCAAAATTGTAAAAGCATCGAAACCTCGGACATGACCACGCAACTGCACCCCGCCAATAAGGTAGATGGTCACACCAATGTTCTCTTTGCGAACCTGATTCAAGAAGATGTCTTGTAGGTTCAATTGCGACTTATTCATCTAGGTAACTCCTTCCCCGCTCAAAAATTGAGGGAAAACAAAAGAAATACAAACTGCAAACCGCGCCCTCTATCTGCTCTCTATTTTACTTAGGGACTCTCTCTAGTTAAAATCTTCCAAAACCTCTAGGGAAAGGGAGACTATCGCCCAACGGAGTCGTCTTCCGCCCTAGTCACTACCTCTAGGGAAAGGGAGACTATCGCCCAACGGAGTCGTCTTCCGCCCTAGTCACTCCTCGCCCAGAATTGGGAGAGGGGACGGGGGTGAGGGCTTCTGGTTTTCAACTGGAAGACTTATTCCAGAGTAAGTCCCTTAGTATCCGTAGGGCGACTACTGTGGGTGCCTGATTAGACACATCAAGCCACTCAATATGTGGGTCGGCGCGAAACCATGTCTGTTGACGCTTGGCATAGTGCCGCGTGTTTTGTTGGATAGCCTCAACCGCTGTCCTGTAGTCACTCTCTCCATTCAGGTAAGCGACTAACTCCTTATAACCCAAGCTCTTGAGGGCGGTGAGATTCGTAGGAACCCCTTTTTCAAGCAGGCTTCGTACTTCCCTCTCGAACCCCGCCTCCATCATCTGTAACACTCGCGCATCAATACGCGCATAGAGTTCAGGGCGCGGAATGGTAAGCCCAAATCGGTGTGCAAACCGCCGTGTAGAGGGGTCGTTATCCTGCGCCTGCCACTCTGATATAGGAACGCCTGTTATCTGAAACACCTCCAGAGCGCGAACGATGCGTACTCCATCGTTTGGGTGCAGCCGCTGTGCAGTGAGGCTATCTACCTCGCACAGTCGCTCATGCAGTACGTTCGCCCCCACACTAGCCAGCTCCTCACGAAGGACGGCACGAATATCAGGGTTCTCCGGTGTTTTCGCTAAAGTCCAGTTATCAAGGAGGGAGCGAATATACAGCCCCGTCCCCCCGCAGACGATAACCCGCTTGCCGCGTTCGATAATCTCTCCAAACGCCTGCTCCGCTCGTAGTTTCCACTCTGATACGGTAAACTGTACGTCGGGTTCTACAATGTCAAGCAGATAAAACGGAACACGCTCTCGCTCTTCATACGTCGGCTTCGCAGTGCCTATATCCATTCCAATGTAGACTTGCATCGAGTCGGCATTAATTATTTCGGCGTTCCACATCTCCGCCAGTGCCATCGCAACCGCCGTCTTGCCAACGGAAGTAGACCCTACAATAACGAGCGGTGGATTGTCGCGCCACAGCGAATCGAACGCGCTCAATGGAGCCTCTTCGGTTAACAAAGTATACCCTTTTTCGCTACTTAAGCGCGGCGGTCAGAGTCGCAAGAGGGATAAAGTGAGCGTCATCGGGAGCCTCTAGAGGCGCGAAGTGCGCCCCGCCCGCCTCTCCAATGGCACCATCGCTCGTCGGCTCTAGCAACTGCACAGGAACCACCTTCCCGACAAGGTGCGAACCGCCCGTAAACTGCACTCGGATATAGTTGTTCGTGTAGCCTCCAAGTAGCCCTGTTGCACCCTCCCCGCCGATTACTACCGGGATATTCCCTTCGTTGCCGCTTGCACCGCTCTCAGTTTCGGGCGCGGTTTTGCCCTCTACAAGAACGGGAAGCGTTCTTCCTATATATTGACGTATAAAAGCCTGTTGGGTATCGCGGCACGCCGCGGCAAGTACCCTACTTCGCGCCTCTTTTATCTCTTCCGACACCTGCTCAATAACGCTTGCGGCGGGAGTATTGGGGCGTGGGGAGTAACGGAAAATGTGGGCGCGAGCAAATCCGACGGTTCGCACAACATGAAGCGTACTTTCAAACTCCTCTTCGCCTTCACCGGGGAACCCTACCATAATATCAGCGGTCAACGCAAGGTTGGGAATACGCTCATAAGCCTTCCTGCATCGTTCTAGGTAGAAGTCTTGATCGTAAGGGCGATTCATAGCACGAAGCACACTAGTATCCCCACTTTGCAGGGGAATGTGAAGGTGAGGGCAGAGTTTGGGTTCTGTCGCAAACGCATCCAATAGCCTATCTGTCACCTGCGTCGGCTCAATGGAGGAGAGGCGTACACGCTCAATACCGTCTACCTGTGCTATCATACGGAGAATGTCGGAGAGGTCAACCTCTAGCGTCGGCTGTTGATTCAGATAGGCGCGAGGCATATTTGCCCCTGGGGTAGCCTTGAAACCGTCCTGCCCATACGCACCCACAAGCACCCCCGTCACCACGACCTCTTTATAGCCCTGCTCCACCCTGCGCCGCACTTCACCCAGTATATCTTCGGGCGTACGAGAGAGCATAAGGCTACGAGTATAGGGAATGGAGCAGAAGGCACAGAAGACGTTGCACCCATCCTGTACCTTCAGGGTAGCACGAGTACGCCGATGGGAGGGGCGCTCTAAAACAGGGCGGGATTCGCTCTCTAAACGGGTGTGGAGGTCTGGAAAGCGTTCTAAAACGTAGTGAAGTGTTTCGAGTTTGTGCTGATTGGGGACAATGAGACTGGCTTCGTCGACGATTTCGCCCTTAATGCGTGCCATCTCACCATAACAACCTGTCATCACCACTACTGCATCGGGGTTAATCCGTGACACGCGCCGCACCATCTGACGAGACTTACGCTCGGCGGCTTGCGTAACGGAGCAGGTGTTGATAACATAGACATCGGCAGGCGTGTTGAACTCGGTAATAGCGAAGCCCCGCTCCTCGAACGATTCGAGAATACGCTGCGTCTCGTACTGGTTGACTTTACACCCTAGCGTGGTGAATGCGGCAGTCGGCACGGTCGTCGTTCCTTCTCTCTCTTGCTAAAGCCTATTGTACCCCAATTACCCATCTGTCGGGTAGAGGAAGTTGGGATTGTAAGAGTTCACTCTTTTGGGAATTAACCGCACAACACGCGAAAAAGCCCCAAACTTGGAACCCAACGCACAGACTTCTAATCTCAAACCACGAAGGCTCCTCTCCTTTGCGAAGGAGAGGTTGGGTGAGGTTATGTGAAGAGCCGCAACCCTGAACCCTTACGTGCCTACTCTTCAGTAGAGCGAATGATTTCACGAATTGTGCTGATGGGGAGGAAGAGAAGGTCTGTTCGGTAGGAGAGAGGGTGTTCGGCGAAGTTGTAACGGTAGTATAGTCTCCTGCCCTCGCGGGTGGGCGCAAGATGCAACCCTGCGATGCCTATCAAGTCGGCTACCAGCTTGACATTGCGGAGTGCCTCTATCAGCAGAAAGTCGCCGATGCCCTGCTTATAGCGGGTTCTATCACGAGCGAGAGCCACTAACTCAACCACAGGCACGATATCCACTTCGGAATTGTCATCCGGGTAGTAGGAGTCGGAGCGAAGGGTGAAGTAGCCTATCACCGATGTAGAAGAGACTGCTTCGTCCATCAACACAAAGGTAAGCGAGAGGTCTCTTGTCGCTTCACGCAACGCTTTACCTTGAAGAAAGCCGTTGAGATAGGTGTTCTGACAATCAAATGACGAAACATTGTGAAGTTTCGTCATTTTCTCTAAAACGTATCTAGGTTGTTCCGCGTTCCCTCCCATAATTAGCGAACTCGCAACGCGTTTATCTTTTTGTAGTTCGCAATGGCTTGCTTTACTTCCGAAGAGAGCGGTTTTGACGGCATAGCCAGACTACTAGATAGAGCCGCGTACTCTACGGCGGTTAGAGTGATGGGAGCCTTGTTTTGCACGTTGCCAGATTCTACTTCGATACACGCAGTTTCTCGCACTTTGATTGCCATTTGTACCCTCCTCACCTCGTCTTTATAGATGACTCGGCTATGTAATCGTCTCCAGATTTGGATATGTTGTTATTGTATCGGCAAATCGGGTGTTTGTCAATAGTTTTACCAAACGGTGGCATTGGCACTACAAAAGCCGAACTAGCGTCGTATCTTTTCGAGCAAGGATTTTAGTTCCTGCTTGGCTTGCATAAAAGTCGAGTTGCTAGCAGACGAGAGTTTTATAGCCCTTATGTAACACGCTATTGCCATTTCATAGTACTCTAGCGCAGAATATCGGTGAGCGAGACTTAGGTTTACTTGGGTAAGGGCAACTTGAGCCACCGCGGCTTTACCCGCGTATTCCGCTTTTCGACCAGGTATAGCATGAGTTGTAGTGCGTCTATTGCCTCTCTTATCAACAGTCTCACTAACCTCAATACGAGTTGCGGGTTCATTGTCTGCTTTAGCTTGAAAAGAGGCGTAGGTTTGTTCCAGTTCTGGCACTTGCTCAAGAAGTTCTTGAATCGGAATATATTCAGGGGAGTAGAGCATCTTGAGTTCCCACTGTTTGTTTTTTATTTGGAGCGTCAGCGTCTCTGGCGGGTATGTGACTCCATCGTTGCTAACTCCTATCAACTCTAATGTCGCACGTCCGGAAGGTACGTCACGCAGTGAAGAAGGCATTTCAAACTCCTTGTTCTCGCTCTTGCCAACGTAATGTCCTGCCATGAAAAGTTTGGTATAGGCAATGCTCAAAGCATCCGCTGTGTTGACATGGATATTTAAGACGGGGTTCACTGCATCTTTTGGAACCATAATCTCGTTTGACATCTTATCAATCTTCAAAACATAGCGGGGTTGAACCGCAATATCGGTGTATACGGGCTGTAGCAGAGTGCTGAAACTATCTTCTGCAACAAACCAAAAACGATGCTTACCGGGCGGTAATTGACGAATATCAAACTCCAAAGCGTTTGTTTTACCTTCTATCACCCCCAAGCATAGTTGCTCCCAAAACATATAAACTTTTCCAAACTTTTCTCTGTCGGGTATCGAAATGTCTATTCGTTCTCCACGAGATTTGAATATAGGGCTTAATACTGGGGCGGTTGTGTATCCTCGTATAGCGTAATCCATCACCAGTAAGGGATGCTCGAATTGATCCAACAGCCCTATCTTAACTCGTTTTCGTGAAGCATTGGAAGATCCGCCCTCAACACGAAATGTACCTAGCGCAAGGTCAGAGAGCAGGTCTTTTCTTGTGGTTAGAGCGTTGTTGATAGAGACATATATCTGGACGGGTTTATACTCTGGTTGGTTATTGGGGATTGTTGGCGCGAACTCAACGAAACTGCGGGGCGGCAAAAAAATGTCTCCCGTTGGAGATGTCAGAACGAGGTGTCCATCCTTGCTAGGATAGAAAGGGGACTCCGCTATTTGTTGCAGTCCTTTGACTGCAACACTGTTTTCGGGGGGGGGGGGGGAGCGTTTGTGGAAGGCAAGCAGATGGCATCGAAAAAAGCGAATAGAGGAACGCTCCTATTCGCAGGGCGAAGTTTGAACGGAGGGTGGTATAGGTACGCTGGTGAGAGCGAAGGATAGAAGTCGCCATGAGAATAACTCCTTGAGATAACTTGCACGACTAGTATAGTCGCTTTGATAGTAAGCAAAATATAGGCAACGCAAGTTGTACTGTAAACATTCTGATTGTACACCTACACGCCTTCGGCTGTCAATAGCGGAAATTGACAAATTTGTATGTTTACGATACGCGCCGCACCATCTGACGCGACTTACGCTCGGCGGCTTGCGTAACGGAGCAGGTGTTGATAACATAGACATCGGCGGGCGTGTTGAACTCGGTAATAGCGAAGCCCCGCTCCTCGAACGATTCGAGAATACGCTGCGTCTCGTACTGGTTGACTTT
>JAPLCR010000371.1 GCA_026392135.1 Armatimonadota bacterium | reverse complement strand
ACCCGATTCGTACACAACCAACTCCGCAAAGCGAAAGCGGAGGGCGCAACCGTTCTGCTAATCTCCACCGACCTAGACGAAGTGCAGACTCTCGCAGCTAGAAGTGCCATTCTCTCCGCAGGAAGGCTTACAGAAGTAGCATTAGAGGGCGCAAGCCAAACCGATATTGGGTTACTGCTGGGCGGGGTAAAGCAGGCAGGAGGCGTGGAGTGAGCGATACCAACCTACCAAACGCGCCCGCGCCACTTATAACGCTCCTCCGCGCTCTCACAAAGGGCATTACCTACTCTGTCGGACTAACTGTTCTGCTCGTACTCACCTTTCTGGCTCTGCGCGTCCCGCCAATGGAGGGGCTTACGAAAATCTGGGAGGGAGCCATAGGAAGCAAGGACGACGGCTACTGGTATCCTCTCACCGAAACCCTCCTCAAAGCCATACCCCTCACTCTTACAGGGCTGAGCGTCGTTATTGCATGGCGGGCAGGGCTTTTCAGCATCGGCGCGGAGGGGCAACTCACCATAGGCATCGTCGTCGCAACAAGCATTGCAAAATTGGGGGCACACCTCCCCGGAACGCTTCTCGCTCTCCTCATGCTGATAGGCGCAATGAGCTCCGGCGCATTATGGGGGCTACTCGCAGCATGGCTACGCATCCGCAGAAACGTTCAAGAGGTTATCAGCACGATAATGCTCAACTATATCGCTCTGCAAATCCTCGCGTGGACAGTGGAGGGACCTCTACAAGAGGCGACCCATGTGAAGCCCCAAAGCGACCCCCTGCCAACTGCAGCACTCCTACCGCGTATCCTCCCCATGAGCCTCACGGACGGCATACAGACGCGGCTACATCTTGGTGTTGTGTTCGCAGTTATCGCGGTTATAATGGTCACTATCTACCTCTTCCGTACGCCCGGCGGCTTTGCGCTACGCCTCATTGGTCAGAACCCGGAGGCGGCTAAACTAGCGCGTCTCAACGCAGACAACATACGCCTAAAGGCAATGGCACTTTCGGGGGCGCTCTGCGGACTCGCAGGGGCGATTGAACTGATGGGAGTTACGGGGACGCTCTACCGCGACTTCTCACCGGGATGGGGGTATACTGCGATACCTGTCGCTCTCTTGGGTGGACTGCATCCGGTAGGCGCGGCGTTCTCAGCACTCTTTTTTGGAGGATTAACATCAGGAACGAGCAACCTCGCCCGCTTCACAAAAGGAGTCTCCTCTGTCCTCGTCTACGTGATACAAGGGGCGGCAGTATTGGCTGTTGTAGGGGCGCGGGCGTGGAAAAATCGCAAAGCGGGAACGGAGGTAGACTAGCATGATAGACACCGTCGCCGCCCTACAGGGTACTCTCACTCTTGCCACCCCCCTTCTACTTGCGGCTGTTGGAGAGACAGTCTCGCAGAAATCAGGGGTCGTAAACGTCGGCATTGAGGGAATGATGCTGATGGGTGCTTTCTCCGCTGTTCTCGCCATCACCATCCTCCCCAATCTCGCTATTGGAATAGCGGTAGCGGGGGCGGCGGGCGGACTGCTTGCGCTTCTCTTCGCCGTTTTCGCGGTGCGGCTCTCCGCAAATCAGGTCGTCGTCGGTGTCGTGATGAACCTGCTAGCCTTAGGAATTACTGGCACGCTCTACCGCGCACAGTTTGGCGAGACCGGAACCTTCGTGAAAACGCCTATCCTGTGCGCTTATCTGTATTCCCCTACTCTGGCTCTGGTTCTATAAAACGCGAAGCGGACTCACCGTCCGCGCCTGTGGAGAACAGCCCATCGCCGCCGAAGCGAGTGGCGCGAACGTTCTACTTCTACGAACTTTGTGTGTTGTTTTCGGCGGCGTTATGGCGGGGCTGGCGGGGGCTTCCCTCTCCATAGGAACGGCAGGAACTTTCATCGAAAACATGACGGCTGGGCGCGGCTTCATTGCGCTAGCGATTGTCACCTCCGGGCGCTGGAGTGCGTTAGGGTGTCTTATCGCCGCGCTCGTTTTTGGCGGAGTAGAGCAGCTTCAGTTTATCGGACAGGCGCAGGGCTGGCGGCTCCCCTACCAGCTCTTTCTAGCACTGCCCTACGTGGTCACCCTTGTGCTACTTGTACTGGGCGGAAAAACAGGGCAAGCTCCCGCATTTCTTGGTCGCCCGTACCGCAGAGCGTAGAGTTCCAAACGACAGGAGAAGAATCTTCACATAACCTCACCCAACCTCTCCTTCGCAAAGGAGAGGAGTCTTAGCGGTTTGATATTAGAAGCCTGTGCGTGTTGTTCCAAACAAAGGGCATTTTGCACTCTTTTCGCGTTTTTCGCGGTCAATTCCCAAGAGAGTAAAATCTTACGATAGGAGAGAATACATGGCGGTTTTACCAGATATGATTGGCATAGTAGCGAAAGATGTGGGCGCATCATTGCGCTTCTATCGCTTGCTTGGGCTTGCAATTCCAGAGGGGGCGGAGGAGGAGAACTACGTGGAAGTAACCTCTCCCAACGGCTACCGCATCTCTTGGAACAGCGTCGATATGATGAAGTCTATCCTCCCTGAATGGCAAGACCCCATCGGACATAAGATAGAACTCGCCTTCAAGTGCGACACTCCTGATGAGGTCGACAAAATCTATCAACAACTAATTGAGGCTGGCAACAGGAGTTGTAAATCTCCTTGGGATGCTTTCTGGGGACAGCACTACGCCATCATCTACGACCCAGACGAAAACCCTATCAGCCTCTTCTCCCCCCTTAAAATAGACGGGAATACAGTGAACCAGTGAGCGAAAAACTAACAGACCTCTATCAACAAATCATTGAGGATATCGGAGAAGACCCCCAACGGGAAGGGCTACAAAAAACACCCGAACGCGCCGCGAAAGCCTTCCAGTTCCTCACGCAGGGCTACAAGCAAGACCTCGCACATCTCATCAACGGTGCAGTCTTCAGTACCGAATACGATGATATGGTTATTGTGCGGGATATCGAGTTCTATTCACTTTGCGAACATCACCTTTTGCCCTTTTTTGGGCAAGCACATATCGCCTATATCCCCAACGGGAAAATACTCGGGCTATCCAAATTTGCCCGTGTTACCGATATGTTTGCGCGGCGGCTACAGGTACAGGAACGCCTCACTACCGAGATAGCAGAGGCGATTCAAGAGACGCTGAACCCAAAAGGAGTTGCCGTTGTGATTGAGGCAAAGCACCTCTGTATGATGGCGAGAGGTGTAGAGAAGCAGAACAGCAACATGGTTACAAGTCATGTTCTGGGCGCATTCCGCACCAATAGCATGACTCGTGCTGAGTGTATGAACCTGCTGAAAAAGGGAAGTGGGAGGTAGAGGAGTCTACAAAAGCCCGAAACCGCTCTGACCAAACTCAGTAGCAACTTAGGGACTTGATGCAGTTAAAGTGTTCCAAAACCTTGCTTGGAAGCGTACTTAATCGTCATACAGAAGTAGCTACTCACGCTCCGTTTTTGCGGAAAGTTTCCTAAAAACAGCCATTTTCCCGAACAGGAAAACAGGCGTTTTCAGGAAAATACGTCGAAGAGTCGAAGAAGGAACCGTTGTAGTTACATACAGAATTACCTACCGCTCTAGTCACCCCTCCCCCAAGCCAATTAGCAAAATACTCAACCTGACTACTTTGCAGACAAGTCCTTCTCCCAGAATTGGGAGAAGGATGCCCGAAGGGCAGGATGAGGGCGGAAAGGGGACGGGGGTGAGGGCTAGAGGTTATGCCCTCTGCCCAACTCCTCAACTGAAATGAAACACACCCAAACACCTTATGCCCGCCGCCTTTGAATTATCAGGGCGATGGCACTTGCCAGAATGAGGAACGCTCCCCAAACTGTTCCTACCTGCGGTATATCGTGGAAGAAGTAGATCGCGATAAGGGCGGAGTAGATGTTGGTGGTGAGGTTCAAGATACCGCCCTCCGCCGTCGAAATCTCACGGTAGCCATAGGTCATGAGGAGCTGTGCAATAAGGCTCGTCATAGAGATCCCAACGAGATAGGGCAGTTGTACCATATTGGGTATTACAAGATGCCCGCCTGTTCCATAGAGTGCCAGTAGCGACACGGGCAACCCAATAAGGTTAAAATAGAAGAAGATGGCGGGTGCGCCTTCGGATCTACGTAGATGTCTTATCTGAACTATTGCCCCTCCCGAAACCAGACCGCTAAACAGCCCTACGGCATCCCCCCAGCGTATCGTGCCTGCCTCTGGGCGCATTATGAGAAGAACCCCTGCAATAGCAATAGGCAGTGCAAACAGGTACTTGCGCGGTGGAAACTCTCTAAGAGCGAATGCCGCGAAGAGAGGACCCCAGAGTATTGAGGTGTAGTTCAGAATGACTGCGTGGGTCAGAGAGGTGTTCTGAATACTCATGAAGTAGGAGACACTAGCAATGCCCCCCGATATTCCGCGCCAAAGGAGTGCTTTTCTGTCCTCACCAAGTAGGGAGACATCTTCTCGAAACGCCAAAAACAGCAGAACCAAAATACTGCCAAAATAGCGATAGAAGGCGACAACTCCCGCAGGAAGCGGATACGCCGTAACGCTTGGCGAGGTTATCGCTTTCGTGAGAGCGGACATAATAGCAAAGAAAAACGCCGCTGTGGACATAGCCAGCAGGGCGCGGGTTCGATTGGTAAGCGTTACATTCACAGATACATTAGCCTATCTTGTTGGCTTTCGCCTCGTTCCAAAGCGCGTCCATCTCATCTAGGGTCATCTCAGTAAGGAGGCGAGACTGCTCTTTTGCTCTCCGTTCGATATAACGGAAGCGTGCGCTAAACCGTCCTAGCATTACGCGAAGCGCGTCCTCCGCGTCCAGCCTCTGCCAACGCGCTACCTGCACCATTGTAAATATCAGGTCACCGAGTTCACCAGAAATTTTGTCTTTGTCGGGTGTAGGGCTGTTTAGTTCCGCTTTCAACTCAACAACCTCCTCGTCTACCTTCGCGAGTACATCCTCAAACCGGTTCCATTCAAACCCGACTTTCACCACACGCTTGCTAATCTCCATCGCCTGCATCAGTGCGGGCAGCCCTTTTGGAATGCCGTCCAGAATAGAATCGCGCCGCTTCTTCTCATCGTTCGCCTTTTCAGCGCGTTTGATGCGCTCCCAGTTCGTAAGAACCTCGTCGCTATCTGCTACATCTACATCACCAAAAACGTGCGGATGACGGCGCACCAGTTTCTCGCAAATCTGCGCCACTACGTCATCAATCCCAAAAATCCCCTCTTCGTCGGTCAGTTGGGCATGGAAAACTGTCTGCAATAGAGCATCCCCCAACTCTTCGCACAACAGATCTGGGTCGTCTGCGTCGATCGCCTCAATAACCTCATAGGTCTCTTCAATAAAGTAGCGTTTGAGCGTCTGGTGGGTCTGTTCTCTATCCCAAGGACAGCCGTTTGGGGCGCGAAGCCGCGCCATAATGCCCACCAATGCCGAGAAGTCGTGCCGACGAAGGGAGGGTGGAAGCGGGGGAACGTAGACGGAGGTGAGGTGGTCAACCTTCACTCTATCAAGGCGAAAAAGGGGGATACGCGTCAGGCTCTCCTCGTTGGGAACGCCCGCCTTCCGAACGACCAGAACCTCCCAGTCGTCGGGATAGTGGCGCATAAGACACAGTTTGGCATGAGAGGCGGAGGCGGTATCGTAGACCTGATAGAGCAGTACACCCCGTGAAACGTCTACCCCCCCTGCTAAAGGCGTTCCATCCGCGCCAATCGCATCCTTTTCACGTAGTGCAAGCGCATCCCGAATGTCGCACCCATCCCCTAGAGATACCCCTGCACAGGTTAGCACTGCCTCAACAAAACTGCCCGACGCAACAGTACGTGTAGGAGTGCCCTGCTCTTTCGCGCCCACTAGTATCTGCTCGGAAGCCTCTTCTGCAAAGAGAGGGTGACCGGGAACGGCATAGCCTACCTGAAAAGCCTCACCTGTGGGTGTTTTCTGGTTTGCAGAGGCGAGCACGCGCTCTGCTATCGCCCTATAGACCGCCTTGAAGTCGCGCTCCTGCTCGTAGTAGGAGTCCAGCGGAGTGTACGCTATTCCCCACTCGTCCAGCAGGGCGACGGTAGGATGAATGGATGTTCGGAGGAAGAGGACTCCTGTTCCGTTTTGGTGGCGTAAAGACAGTTCACGGAGGGCTTTTTCAGCCCCCCGTGAAAGGGTATCATAGTTTCCTGTGCCAAGACCAATGAGCGTTATCACACGCTTAACCTCGCTCCTTACGGCTTACCGCCTGCTGAGGGCGCAGGCTGAGTGTTAGGCGCAGGTGTGGGCGCAGGTGCACCTCCTCCGCTGCCCATTGTTCCTGTGGGCCCCGTCGCCGCTTTGGAGGCGACCATGCTCTTCACAAAGTTGCCAACACTGGTCTGGTACTTCGCGGCGAGGATCTGTATCTTGTTGTCTTTGTAGAGTTGCTGAGTGAATTTAGAGAGCTCTTGGTCTTTATGAGTCTGCCATTCGGCATTCTTTTTTGCCAGAACACGGAACTCCAACGCAATCCGCGCATCCTCCATGCTGAAGTCTTTGGCGGGGTACTTCTTCA
Source organism: Armatimonadota bacterium (assembly GCA_026392135.1). GTDB lineage: Bacteria > Armatimonadota > Chthonomonadetes > Chthonomonadales > Chthonomonadaceae > CAIJLM01. Next base: position 7,087 of record JAPLCR010000371.1, on the reverse strand, counting down.
CGAGTTGCCCAACAAAGTAGACCGATTCCATCTGATTAGCGTTGGTTCGTGAGCGCACACTCTGGGAGATTGGTTCGGATGTGAACTGCCCCTCCGAAAGTTTGCTGAAAGCTGCCTCTAAAGCGGGAGCTTGTTGTTTGAGGGCTTCACGGGAGACAGGAGTTTCGTTACCTGTATTCGCGACAGCGCTAGGGTCGGGGTTCAAAGCCCGTGCCACCTTTTTGAAGTCTCCATCTTTCTTGAGCATCTCGATAACCCGCAAACCTACATCCTTGTTGGGGACGGGCAGTATCTTGACGGTGATAATTTCGGGACGGCGTACAGGATTAGCAACAAGACCTGTGGGATCAGCCGGCGTGGGAAGCCCCGTAGGTTGGCTCTTGAAGGTGTTGTACTCGTTCTCCACCTCTTTTGCATCTGCTTTCGCGTTCTCTGTTCCGATAGAGAACTCAATGAGTGAGGTACGGATACTGCGGTCAAGTGATTCTGGGGTCTGCCCTGAGCGTTGCATCCTTACAGATGTCTGCAAATCGAACTGGTCTTGATAGGAGCGTAACCGCTTTACCTGGTCATCAGAGACCGACAAGCCCTTGGATTTTGCACACTCCTCCAAAAGATGCTCTCGTATCAGTGCAGTAAGTGCTGTGCCTCCCGCGTCCATATCAAGAGGAATTTCGGCGGCGCGGATTTCAACTGCTTTTTCAAAGAGTTCCTTCTCTTTGATAGAGTGGTCTCCCACAATAGCGATAACTTTCTCTGGGCTTCCACACCCTGTGAGTACCGTAGGGAGTAGGAAAGAGGAAATAACACACAGACACACTGTTTTATTTAATGGCTTCAAAGCAAGGCTCTCCTTAATCGTTCAATGTCGCGTCTAGCCCTCAGAGTGATTTCGCAGTGTAAGAAGTAGATGCACCTCTCCCTCCGCTATTCCTGTCTGGTGGGCAATATCTCTAGGTTGTAAACCGGTATCAGCAAGCCCATAGACAACCTGATGCCGTTTGTAGTTTTCTTTGTCTTCGTAGGCTACTTCTTCTTGCACAGAAGAGACTACTTGATATGTCAACTCGTTGGCGAGTGGGACGGGTACGGTAAGGGTTTCGCTATGTGCGTTCAGAACGGACTCGCTTACCTCAATTTGAGAGAGGCGCTCTTCTAACGTCCCTAGCACGAAACGTGCCTCCGCACAGCGCACCTCAAGGCGGGCAGTTGTCTCTTGCGAAGCCTCTTCAATGGCAGAGAGTAGCTCTTTGACACTCTTCTGTAGGGCGGTAACCTCTTTGAGAACCGGAGCCTCTGCGGTGCGTGCATTCAAGTCGCGCTTGGCATTTTTGTAGAATATCCACGTCCAAACTGCGGCTACGACCTGTAGGAGGAAGACTACTCCGATAATCACATTTTGCACAGGTGCTACTCCTATCCTGTCTCTATACGGGACAAAACGACAAAACGGCTTCCATAAGCAGAATATCCGTTACGGATTGGCAATAATAGGGCTCTTTTGCGTTGTCATTCTATAATCGCTTCCTCTCCTTGGGGGCTGAAGAGCGTGGACACCCCTATCATCTCGGTCTTTCGTCGAGCTTTCGAGCGTCTATCGAGCTTACTCGGGAGTGTCTACAGTGACGATAATATGGCTCTATTTCACAGGCACTATCTATCACAAATGTTCCTAGCCTCTAATGCCTGTAACACAGTGCGAAAAGAGTGCTTAGGCTTCCTTTTGATTAAAATGAGTACGTAAAAAGCATCTCTGTAAGCTTCTAAGGGACTCTCTCTAGTTAAAATCTTCCAAAACCTCTAGGGAAAGGGAGACTATCGCCCAAACCTCTAGGGAAAGGGAGACTATCGCCCAACGGAGTCGTCTTCCGCCCTAGTCACTCCTCGCCCAGAATTGGGAGAGGGGACGGGGGTGAGGGCTTCTGGTTTTCAACTGGAAGACTTATTCCAGAGTAAGTCCCTAAATAAACAGCACGTCATCTCGTTGCAGATACCCTTTGAGGCGAATTACCGCCTGTGTATGCAGTTGATAGACGCGGGACTCGGATATCGTGAGAGTGCGTCCAACCTCCTTAAAAGTAAGCCCTTCAAAATAGTAGAGTGCAATCACCATGCGCTCACGCTCGGGGAGGCGGTCTATTGCTTTTCCGAGTAGGTGTTTGCGTTCATGTAGCTCTACCTCTAGTGCGGGGAGGGCACTTTCGTCTTGAAGTACATCTGAAATGTGTAGCTGTTCGTTGCCATATCCACAAACGAGCACCTCTTCGAGTGAGAGTTGGCTTGTGCGTCCGGCATCAATCAAGAGTTTTTGGAACTCTTCTGTCTCCATATTGAGTTCGGCGGCGACTTCCGATTCCGTGGCAGGTCTCTCCAAGCGCACTTCGAGAGTTTTGTAGGCGTTTTGTAGGACTTTGAGGCGCTCTCTTTAGTGTTGACGAAAGTGAGCGCTTTTCGTAACCGAAACAGTATACATTTGTTTACTTATTAGCGGCTCCCAATCTCATATACAACCCAACAGGGTGATTTCAACTATTTTGTCTACATCTTTGAACCCAATACTGGGGTTCTCTTACAGAGCGCGGAACCCAGTCGTCTTCCCTTAACATCTCTAGTATCGCCCCGCGAATGAGCGCAATCGCGTAGGTTTCAAACTTCACCTGACGACTAACATCAAACTGGTCAACCGCTTTTACTAGCCCGACGATTCCTGCACTTATCAGGTCTTCGCGCTCCAAACTAGGAGGAAGTTTTGAGATAATGCGTCCCGCAGTTATTTTGACGAGGTAGGCGTAGTGTTCTATGAGTTCAGCACGTGCTTGCGAACTCTCGAACATTTTATACCTTCGCCATGCCTCACGGATTTCATAAGAGGTCAACACGTTCTCGCTCCCCAAATACGGCTAGTTAACCCCAGTATTGGGTTCAAAGATGTAGACAAAATAGTTGAAATCACCCTGTTGCACCCTGTTGGGTTGTATATGAGATTGGGAGCCGCTAATAAGTAAACAAATGTATACTTTTTCGGTTACGAAAAGCGCTCACTTTCGTCAACACTAACGTTATTTGCCTTTGTTGATACTTCTCAACCCAATACTGGGGTCTAGTTACCTATTGGAATGAGCGACAGTCTGGACACTATTTTGTCTTTACGAGGATTTATGCGGCGGTGGGTTCTTCGGCTTCGAGAGAAGGATTTTCTTCGTCTCCAAGCAACTCCGAAAGGGGAGTTCCAGGTGGGATATTTGAGAAGGTAGAGCCTAACTGATGGTTCGCCTTCTGCTCTTTTTCTTCCTCAAGGGAGAGAAAGACGTAGCGCAAAACCATTCCCAAGCCTGCAAAGACTGTAAACGCCGCTACCGTTTTGACAAGACAGCTTTCCGGCGATGTCTCGTGCATCACGCTGAGGAGCGTGACGAGCATTGCCGCAATCGTACCCATTACTGTCGGTAATTGATAGACAAACGATTTCACAAGTGCGGTTTCCTATTGCCATACCTAGCTATCGGGGAAATCTCCGTAAAAGCCAGATATTGCGGGCAAGTGGAGTTGGTATACCCCAAATACCCCAAGAAATGCAAATTGCTTTACACTTTGCAGGGGTTTTGCCATTTGACACGCCTCCTCAATGTTACGAAACCTGTTCCCCATCTTGCTTACGATTTCCTTCTCTAGGGCAGGATATCACAAAAGAAAGTGGAGTTTTTGCCAAAATCCTAATCTCAACTGCTTTCCAATTGGGTAGGAGTATGGATTTGAGGCGTGCCTTATTGGGCAAGAATTTGATAGATATTGCGAATAGATTTCGCAATAGGTGAGCGTGGACGCTCTTGCAAAACAAAACTTTGAATAGGGTTCGCGTCCGTTAGTAGTCTGTCATGCGGAAGCGTCCCTAGGTAGTAGAGCGTGGTATGAAGAAAAGTTTGCACCATATTCTCCAGTTGCTCGGCAGAGCGCGTAACCTCCTGTTCTCCTGAAACGGCATTGAATATGACGGATATGGCTACTTTGGGGTTTTGAAGCCTAAGACACTTTATCTTTTTGTAGGATTCGGTAAGTGCGAAAATGTCTGGGGTGGTTACAATAACACAGTGGCTTAGCGTCTCCATACGGAGGAGTGTGTTCTCAAAAGAGGCACTCCCCATGTCGAGTATTACTAGGTCGGTAGCCTGCTCGGTATCGCTCCACAGTGATGTAGGCACGGTGTGAATGGCTTTCCCCCACTCGTCCCCTGACAGAACTTGTACCCCGAAAAGAGTCGGAAACAGAGAGTCGACTGTTGAAGCCTCGCGTAGCGGCGAAGCCCCCATGTGATGAGCAAGACGAAACGGAGAGAACCTACTATCCGCTTCGACGAATACGACGCGCCTGCCCGCTTTCGCTCCGCAGAGTGCTAGGTTAGACGTGAACAGTGTTGTGCCAACCCCGCCTTTGCCCCCTGCCACAGCAATACGCGGGGCATGGGATGGGGTCGTAGTCTGCATGAGCGGCTTGTTATAGGTTGCAAGAGCGCGAAGCCCCAACGCCTGATCTATCACCTTGCTGTACCTCTTTTCATCACATTCTAATATCTGCTTCTAATATATTCGGTAAAATGCTGAGTTCTCTCTAGTAGAGCCTCACCTCGCCTTGTAGCACAAACTTGCACCGCTATTCCGCGTTTTTCGAGCTGTGTTGTATCCGGCATGGTTTTTCGGGCATTTCAGGCTTCTTCTCTCGAAAGAGTGAGTAGATACCTCTTGACAACTTTTGCGTGGCATACTATACTTGAGAGGTGTAACAGAGTAGTATATAGGCACTTTTTTGTTGGTTCGTTGAGGAGAGGATGACATGACGCAAAGGCAAACGCAAGTCAGCGGAATGCGTGAAGATCACTGGACTGAGGGTCTTGCCGCGATGATATTTGGTATCATCATTACCACTATCGGCTTGATATTTCTCTACTTTAGCAAGTTCTCACCGCTTAATCAGGTAACACTATTCCTGAAGGTTCTGTTTTCCGCAATGATAGGGGTTGGCGGGCTATTCATTAGCAGAGGCTTGAACCGCCTCACCAAGGGAATGGGGACATTGACTTGGGGCATCGTGTTCATTGTGGGCATGGTAATGGTCTATACGTCTACTACGTTCTGGATACAGGGCGATTTCATGTGGGCATGGCAGTTCCTGATGTTGGTGGGAATGGGCTTTGGTGTACGCCTCGTCTACTTTGGTAATAAGACGATGCGAGAAGATTCGAGCATTGCGAAGTACAAGGAAACTTGTCCTTTTTGCGATAAAGAGAACACCTTCCTTCAGATTCCCAGCAACGATTGGGATTGCGACTACTGCCACCGCACTGCACGGTACGAAGAGGGCGTTATGGTTCCTGTTACCTACGTTATCTGTACCGCGTGTAGAGCTGAGCACCGCGTTCCCGTTAATGTAAAACGATACCTTTGTGACCAGTGTAACCGCCCTCTGAACATCTCTGGAGACCTACGTGGCGGAACTGCCATTATCGAAGTAGAAGACCAGTTGTTCCAAAACTTTGATGTGTTGCTCGTTGCGTACGATCGCCGTCTTGAGAATGAACTCGCGTTCAAAATCCAGAACCTTTTGGTTATCAATATGCTCGAAGCTCGGCGTATGATTAACAATGTCAACAACCAGACTCCACTCATTGTCGGCTACAACTTACCTGAACGAAAGGCAGACGCTATTCGGCGCGACCTACAACAGGTAGGCGGTACTGCGCGTCTTCGCCCTACAAAACAGTAGTTGGCTCAAGGTAGGTTCTCTACTTCTGTGAAGATACTGGTTTATAGTACAGATTGGTGTTCTGACTGCGTTCGCTCTACGCGGCTTTTGAAGCGCGAGGGGCTTGCGTTTAAGGAGATAGACATCGAAGAGATTCCTCACTCGGAAGATGAGATGAAAGCTTTGAATGGGGGGTCTCGGAAGATACCAACGATTCTTATTGAGAGCGAAAGTGGAAGAGACATCCTTATTGAGCCGAGCGACCCTGACCTAAAGTCTGCGTTAAACCGCCATCGCATCAACGGATAGCCGTAAAACTGAGGGAGTATCGTCATGGCGAACCTCTTACTACAAGTCCTCTTCGCCGTCCCTGCCGTAGGCGTGATCTTTGTTATTGCGTTGCTGATTAGTAAAAGCAGATGGCAGGGAGTTGATAGGCTATATGCCGCCTTAGAGCGTTTTCTGGAGCGCCCTCTACGCGGCTATTTTGTTGTTGGCTGTGTCGCTTTTACTGTTCCTGCGTTCGCTACACTCTGGACAGGCACTCCCCTTCCCTCCGTACACGACGAATTCAGTTATCTTCTTGCGTCAGACACTTTCGCACACGGACGGCTTACGAACACCGCCCCTCTCTTTTGGCAACACTACGAGACTTTCCATGTTCTCATGCACCCTAGCTATATGTCGAAATATCCTCCGGCGCAGGGGCTTTTTTTGGCAATCGGGCAGGTGCTTTGGCATCCGATACTGGGAGTTTGGCTTGGTGTTGTTCTCGCTAGCCTTGCTTTTTACGGAATGTTGCGTGTCTGGTTCGCCTACCGTTCTCGATGCTGGGCATTTATGGGAGGCATCCTTTTTGGGTTGCATCCTGTTGTTATCTACTGGGGTCATATGTATTGGGGCGGATGTGTTGCGGCATTGGGGGGAACGTTTCTTTTAGGGAACGCGCGTTACCTTCTCTACGCACTAGAGGGTGTGAATGCACGACGGGAAGCAGGTTTTCTCTTACTGGAGTTGCAAATTGAGGGCTCACTTCGATTGCGAAGTGTCTGCAACCACTCACTGGGTATGAGCGCAGGTATCTGGATACTGGCAAATAGCCGCCCGTTTGAGGGCTTAGTCCTTACGCTTGTGGTCTTAACGGCTCTGGTCTACTCTCTTATAAAGCACCCCAAGCCCCGCTGTAAGAGGACGGAACGTGCACTCTTCTTGCCTTTCGCGCTGTGTACCCTCTTTATGATTTTGCAGATAGGCTACTACAACTATCGCGTTGCGGGTAGCCCCTTGACCCTCCCTTATCTGGTACACGAGCGGACTTATGGAGCCACGCCTCAGCTGATCTGGCAGTCCC
>JAPLCR010000429.1 GCA_026392135.1 Armatimonadota bacterium | reverse complement strand
GTCAGCGCGGAGCAGCTACTCGACCATCTTCTACACCCCCCCCCCAGCTCAAACCTCAAAAGCCTACCTTGACCATGCTTCTGATGAGGTCTTGGATGGAGGAGGATGCCACTGATGACGCAGAAGAAATCCGCAAAGCGAAGGAAGAACTAGAAGAGTTCAAGCGTAACATGAACGAACCGCGTAAAGAGGCGAGGGCAAGGCTTCTCTACCCAGAGAGGAGGTAGCCGTGTTCGTTTTTCTTGACGCTGGTCATAACCGCTCCCGATTCGGGAGGCGTTCCGAACTATAGGTGTTTCTACTCTACCTCCCCCTGCCTCTACTTCAACACCTTTCCCAACACCTCTTTACACACCACCGCCGCCACACGTTTTCCATACCCGCCGTTCTCTACCACGCACGCGAACGCATACCGCGCTGGAAGGGCATGATTTGCGACATAAGGCGCGAACCCAATAAACCACGAGTGCGGCTCACGGTCTGCACGGGTATTCTGCGCGGTTCCCGTTTTACCCGCCACTTCGTAGGGAAACGAATCAAACACGCCTCGCGCTGTGCCGCTCAAAGTCACCGAGCGCATCAGGTCTTGCAGTCTTTCAGCGGTCTCAACGGACATAGCCGAGCCGAGTGAGTTCGCCGGGATTTCATTGGGGCTAGGCTCCGACTTGGGGTCTACGATACGAAGCAGGAGGCGCGGTTCCATCATCTGCCCGCGATTAGCAACAGTACCCGCAAGCCGCGCCATCTCAGTAGGCGTAACTAGCAACCGCCCCTGCCCGTACCCGATGTCCGGGAGGTCTGCATCAAAAGCGTTGGTATCGGGGATGCTCCGAAAGTGCATCTTATCTTTGAGGGTAGAGCGAAAAGCCTCCGTGCCAATCTGCGTGGCAAGATTCGCGAAGTAGATATTGGAGGAGACTCGAAACGCGGTAGGCAGGGCTATCGTTCCAAAACTAGGGTCTCCCTTATCGTCGTGGATGTTGCGGCGCACGTATCGCTTACCGCGCTCCCTCCACAGAATTTTCTCCTCTACCTTGTTACACGCGGTCTTGAAATTTACAAGGTCGGGCTTCGAGTCCAGTGCCGCCGCCGTAGTCGCCACTTTGAAAGTGGAGCCCGGTGGGTATAGCCCCGTCATAGCACGATTGATAAGCCTTGCCGACTCCTCTTCGCCCTCGCCTGTAGCGTAAGACTGTAGCTGCTCAGAGGTCAGTCCGTTCGGGTCATAAGAAGGCAGTGTCACAGAGACGATGGTATCTCCGCTCGTCGGCTCTATCAGCACAAATGCGGCTCGATCTTTCTTTTTACCGGAGATTTTATCTTTCTGCTGTGTCGCAATACGATAGAGGGTCGCTTGCGCCATCTTCTGATACTCTGCGTCTAGCGTCAACACAATGTCTTTTCCAACCCTGCGATGATAGCCCGGCAGATTCTGACGGCGGTAGTCACTCAACAGCTCCGTATATTTTGAGAAGCCTTTCAGCTCCGCGTCATAAGACTTTTCTAGCCCTGTCGGACCTCCGATAGTGCCGTCCAGATAGCCGAGTATATGGACACAAGCAGAGCCATAAGGGTAATAGCGTCCGTGTGAGGCGATAAGTCGGCTTGCCACTTCCGTATTGGGTGCAACCTCCTTTATCTGATAAGGGCGGGATGTGGCGAGCACTTTGTTGTTACGGTCATAAATAGTGCCGCGCTCTATCTGCCGCTCCACTGCTAACAGGCGCGGGTTGATGTGCGCTCGTGTCGCCCCATCCGCATCGGGCGTTTTAATACTGCGCGTAGCATAGTCGTTTGCGTAGAGGTACTGCAAGGTTCCCAATCTCCATACCCCCACCCCTATTAGCAGAGCGGTGACGTATACGAACGTGAAGCGGTGCGTAGTGGTTGGAATGATAGGATGCACCTCGCTCGCCGCTCCGCCCCGCGACCCTGCCGCAATACCACGCAAAATCCCAATAGTAAAGAAGTGGGCTACTAGAGCACTATTCCCATACGAAAG
>JAPLCR010000345.1 GCA_026392135.1 Armatimonadota bacterium | reverse complement strand
GAGAACCGTTTTCACGGGGACAAGGGAAGTCTCAACTACGCAGAGAGCCAAAACACGGGGACACCGATGCTGTTTCTGCACGGAGTAACCCGTTGCTGGCAAGACATGGAGCCGCTCATGTCCGCTTTTGCGGGTGAGTATCAGGTTTTCGGACTCGATTTTCGCGGACACGGGCTTTCCGACAGGTTTGACACCTACCTAACCGTGGATTATATCCGTGACGCGGTCTCCGTTATTAGCACCCGCTTCGACGTTCCCTGTGTGATATTCGGACACTCGCTAGGTGCGATGGTCGCGGCAGGGGTTGCGGCAGAGATTCCCGATTCAGTAGCCGCTCTCATTCTCGAAGACCCGCCTTTCGACACACTCGGCGCGGACATTTTCAAAACCTCATTTCACCCCTACTTCACCGCCCTCAATGAACTCGTCGCCAAGTGCTCGCCAAGCGAGTGTGAGATGGCGCAACGCCTTGCAGAGCTACGCTTCCCCTCTCCCGATGGCAAAATGATAGTACGTTTAGGGGATGTACGCTCCGAAGAGGCGATACGATTTCACGCGAACTGCCTACTGCGCCTTGATCCTAATGCTCTAGTACCGATTCTCGCGGGACACTGGCTGGCGGGTTGGAATTGGGAAGCGGAACTACATCGAATATCCTGCCCAACACTTCTTCTTGCGGGAGATAGTGCCTTCGGCGGAATGCTCCCCGCAGAGGTTGCCGACAGAGTAACACGGCTCATTCCCCCAGCCGTGCGTGTAGATTTTAAGGGGGCAGGGCATCAACTTCACGCCACGCAGTTTGATAGGGTAGTTGAGATAGCGCAGGCGTTTCTAAAGAGGTGGTAGACGTACCCCTACTATAAGGAGACTGACAATGAAGACAGCGACAGGCGTTACCGCCATAGTAAATGGACAACTGATTGATGGAACCGGGGCAAACCCCATCCCCAATGCTACCGTTATAACACGTGACGGGCGTATCGAATATGCGGGATCCTCCCTCGAAGCGCCGCCCCTGCCGGTAGATGCTTCCCAGATTGACGCAAACGGCGGCACGATAATGCCGGGGCTGGTTGAGGCGCACTACCACCCCACCTACTTCAATGTTGCGGCATTAGAAGACCTCGATATTAAGTACCCCGTTGAGTACGTGACGCTACTGGCTTCTGCGAACGCAAAACTTGCATTGGAGTGTGGCTACACCTCAGCGCGGAGTGGCGGTAGCCTTTTCAACATCGATGTTTGGCTAAAAAAAGCACTCGAAAGCGATGTTACTGTGGGTCCTCGCCTCTCCGCAAGCGGAAGAGAGATATGCGGTGTGGGCGGGTTAATGGACTGGAACCCCGATTTTCGCAAGATAGGAATGGAGGGGCTGGTTCTGCTCATCAATGGAGCGAACGAAGCTCGGTCGGCAGTACGGAAACTGGTTAAAGATGGAGTCGAGTGGGTGAAAACCTACCCGACAGGAGATGCCGCCGCCCCCGACACTAACGACCATCACACTCTCTGTATGACACTTGAGGAGATGCAAGCCGTTGTGCAAACCGCTCATAATCACAACCTCAAAGTAACAGGGCACTGTAGAGCGACAGAGGGTATCAAAAATGCGCTCCGAGCGGGCTATGACACGCTGGAACATGGTACATTTATGGACGATGAGGCTCTGGATATGCTTATGGAGCGTAACACGCCAGTCGTTCCTGCCCTGCAATTCGAGTATGCAAGCGTGGTCTACGGTGCAGATTACGGACTGTCACAAGCTGTAATTGACGGGCATCAGGAGACGTTAGAGGGCGGGGCAGAGAGCGCACGGCGCATTTTGAAAGCGGGGGGAAGGCTTGGAATGGGCGGCGACTACGGCTTCGCATGGACTCCGCACGGAACCTATGCAAAAGAGCTGACGTTCTTCGTAAAATATGTCGGTCTTAGCCCACTGGAAGTTCTCTCTTGCGCTACCAAAACGGGCGCGGAGATAATGGGGCGCGACAAGGAGTTCGGAACTCTGGAGGTGGGGAAACTGGCGGATATTCTCGTCGTTGATGGCGATGTCTGCACCGATATTTCGCTTCTGGAAGACCGTACCAACCTAATAGCCGTCATTCAAGGGGGTATTGTGAAGGGAGGAAGGCTCGCACAACCCTCTTTCACAATGTAAAACACCTCTCTCATCAAGACCTACTGGCTCTTGATGGAGGAGGGGCTTATTGATAAGGCAGGCTGTTGTTCTAATGCCCACTCGCTTGCCTCTCGAACGAGAGATTCCGTTTCACACTCCGCCGCATTTTTCAGCGCTACTCTTGCCTCCGGTGCATCCGACTGCGCGAGAGCGGTGGCGACACTTCGCAGTAGCCCACGCCGCTTCGTCCTTTTGACGGGCGACTTACGGAACTTCTCTTGGAAACCCTCTTCACTTAGCGCCATGAGTTCCATGAGTGGAGGATAGTCTGTAACCTCTCGCGCTTGGAAGGCAGGCTCCTCCGTCGGAACAGAGCGGCGAATATTGAATGGGCACACCTCCTGACATATATCGCACCCGAAGATACGGTTGCCGGAATCCGCTATCGCGGGGCGGAACTCTTCGGGTATCGCCCCTTTCAATTCGATGGTCAGGTAGGAGATACAGCGTCGGGCATCCAGTTTGAAGGGAGCGATAATGGCTTGTGTGGGACAAGCATCCATACAGCGAGTACAGGTGCCGCATCCCCCCAAAGCAGGGGTATCACGCGGAAGTAGCACGTTTGTAATAATCTCGCCCAGTAGGAAGTAAGAGCCGCGTTTCGTGTTAATAAGCAGGGTGTTTTTGCCGAACCAGCCTAATCCTGCCCTCTGCGCGACTTCGCGCTCCAAAAGAGGTCCCGTATCCACATAGATACGCCCCTCCGTCCCCTCTCCCGCCAACTCTTTGATATACATAAGCAGTTCGCGGAGGCGCGGTGTCATTACGTCGTGATAGTCATCACCACGCGCATAACGGGCAAAAATCGCCGTGTCGGGTGCGAGGTCGGTAGGTACTCCTGGGTTGTCTGTATTTGCGTAGTTCATGCCAACCACAATTATAGAACGCGCATTCGGAAGCAGTTCGGCAGGGTCAAGCCGACGATGTAGGTCACGGGTAAGGTAGTGCATCTCTCCTGCAAAGCCTTGCTCCACCCACTCCCTATAGGCATCTGCGAATATCGAAGGCTCAACGCCCGTTATTCCTACAAGGTCGAATCCCATTTCATTTGCGCGTCGCTTGACCGCCTCTGCCCAAGTCCTCTGTTCTTCGGAAAACATACTTCACGCCTCACCTTTGGCAAATTGCCTACACTTCCAACCCTCTCTACATTATAATCCACAAACAGGGTATTATTTTGGAAGGAGTTGCAACATTAGGCTTGAAATTCGTGTCACAGCATCATATAATATAGTTAGCGATGTTTCTTCATTTTGCAAGACGGCGCGACCTGCGTCGCTTTTAGCGAGGCGTTACCCTGATGCGATGTTTACCTACTCTATTAATCTTAACGGCTCTTCTTGCGGGACAGATGTGCAAGGCGAATCCTACACCTCTGCCTACAACAACATTCAAGGCTCTGCAAGCACTCCCTGCAACCGTTGAGTTAGCGGGTATTCGCGCTACAGGACGACTTATTGTCTCTGCCCAACGTCCGGACGGAACTTGGCAGGATGTTACCGCGGAAGCTGTTATCACACCTTCTCAACCTGACACGATTCAGGTACGCGCAGGAGGACAGCTTGCGCCCGTTAAAGATGGCGCATACACCCTTAAAGTGTCCTTCGCCGGACTAACGACCACCGCGAAAGCCACCGTCAAAGATTCACAGACCCCATCTCTGGTAAGTTTCAATCGCGAAATTGTTCCCATTCTCACCCGCAACGGCTGTAATCAAGGAGCGTGCCACGGCGCGCAGTTTGGTAAGGGCGGATTCAAACTCTCTCTTGCTGGCTTCGACCCCGAACTCGACTATCAACAGATAGCCCAACAGATTCGTGGTCGCCGCCTTTCAAAGGCGAACCCCAAACAGAGCCTCTTCCTGACTAAACCGTTGATGTGGATTCCACACGGCGGCGGCAAACGCCTAGACGTAAAAAGCCCCGAATATGCTGTGTTGCTTCAGTGGATACGGGAGTGCGCGAGCCCGCCCAACTCTGAAGACCCCGCCATCACCAAACTAGAGGTCTATCCTGCCGAGCGCATCATGCCCAAAGGAGCCTCCCCGCAACAGATACTCATTCGCGCCGTCTATAACGACGGAACCAGCAAGGACGTTACCGCTCAGGCGCGGCTCAATACGCTGAACGACGGAGTAGCCTCTTGTACCCCAGAAGGCGTGGTCACACCTGTCAATCGCGGGCAGACTGCAATCATGATTCGCTACGGCGGTCAAGCCGCTGTCGCCGCGATCATGGTTCCTTACGCGAAGATTGCGCCCAAGCAGTGGGCGAAAAACACCTCAAAGAACCCGCTTGACGGCTTCATTACTAAGAAACAACAGCAACTAGGGCTTATTGTATCTCCGCTGTGCGATGATACAACCTTTATCCGGCGTGCAAGCCTTGACATTATCGGAACGACTCCTACCCCGCAAGAGATAGGGGCGTTCACCTCCGATATTACGCCCAACAAGCGTGAAAAACTGGTGGACAGCCTCCTCGCACGTCCCGAATATGCCGACTACTGGACGGTGAAATGGGGCGACCTGCTCCGTAGTAACCGCACTGCGCTGGGTCCTAAAGGTATGTGGAGTTTCACCAACTGGATACGCACTCAGTTCCGCGACAACCGCCCCGTAGATGGCTTGGTACACGACCTTCTGTTAGCGCAAGGGAGCGCGTACACCAATGGTCCCTCCAACTACTACCGTGTAGCCAGCAACCCGCAAGACCTCGCCGAGACCACAAGCCAACTCTTTCTGGGGGTGCGTCTCCAGTGCGCGAAGTGCCACAACCACCCCTTTGAGAAGTGGTCTCAGAAAGACTACTACCAGTTCGCCGCCTACTTTGCGCGGATAGGTCTCAAGGGCAGTCAGGAGTTTGGGCTGTTCGGGAATGAGCAGGTGGTTCGCATAAACGACTACGGCGATGTCTATCATCCCAAGTCGGGCAAGCGAATGTACCCCTCCCCACTCGGCGCGAAACTTGCCAACCTGACAGACGATAAAATGCCCAACCCCGACAGCGAGGGGGATAGGCGGCAGAAACTCGCGGAGTGGCTTGTAGACAAAAACAACCCCCTCTTCGCGGTGAATATCGCTAACCGTTACTGGGGCTATATGATGGGACGCGGTATCGTCAATCCGATAGACGACATAAGGACGACAAACCCGCCCTCTAACCCGCAACTGCTCACGGCTCTCGCAGATATTCTGGTGAAGAACGACTTCAACCTCAAGACGCTAGTTAAGGCTATCTGCACAACAGAAGCCTATCAACGAAGTTCGCAGGCGACTCTCGAAAATCGCTACGACGAAAACTTCTGGACGCACTACACGCCCAAGCGCATGACCGCCGAGGTTCTTCTGGATGCGATAGACAGCGCGTGCGGCACACAGGAGAAGTTCCCTGACCTCCCGTTAGGCACTCGCGCTATTCAACTGCCCGACCCGCAAGTAGGAAGCGAGTTCCTCGACACCTTTGGTCGCCCCTTACGCCTGATAGCGTGTGAGTGCGAACGTACCTGCGAACCAAACCTTTCGCAAACGCTACGGATGATGAACGGCGAACTGGTGAACCGAAAGGTCTCGCAGTACGAAGGGCGTATCTCCAAAATGGTGCAGGAGAAAAAGTCGGACGACACGATAATTACGGATTTGTACCTTCGGGCACTCGCTAGGAACCCGACAAGCCATGAGCGCAACATCATTAAAGGGGTGCTTACCTTCTCCAAAGACCGTAAACCGGTCTTTGAAGATGTGCTGATAACTCTTATTAACAGCAAAGAGTTCTTATTTAATCACTAGACAGTATACAGACATCCTCTTTTTCAGAAGAGAGATACGGAGAGAAGCCATGTTTGAAATGGAACTAGGAGAGAATCGCACCTGTGACGGCGTTACGCGCCGCGACTTCCTGAGCGTCGGGGCGCTCACCGCGTTAGGTCTCACTATGCCCGACCTGTTGAGGGCGCAAGCCGAAGCCTCCAAGAAGGGAACTCCTAAGCGCGATGTCGCCTGTATCTTGCTCTGGATGGAGGGAGGACCTAGTCAGATAGACACCTTCGACCCCAAACCGGAAGCCTCTTCCGAGTATCGAGGTCCTTTTGGGACTATCCCGACGAAAATTCCCGGTATTCGGTTTAGCGAACACCTGCCCAAACTCGCGCAAAACCTCGACAAGTTCTCCGTTCTGCGCTCCGTCACCTCTCCTGATGCAAACCACGAGACTGCAACCCACTACCTCCTTACAGGATACCCCTTCAATCCCAGCATAGAGTACCCCGGTTACGGGGCGGTGCTGGCGCGTGAGAAGGGTTTTCAGGGCGCAATGCCCCCCAACGTCCACGTCGGAGGTCTCCCCTTCCTACACGGAAACGGGGGCTATATGGGCGCGGTGTACAACCCGTTTATGATTGGCGGAGACCCCAACTCCAACGGCTTCAGCGTGCGCGACGTGTCGCCGCCCAATGGACTGGACATCTCTCGCTTCAATCGCCGTAAAGGGTTCAGAGACACACTCGACCAGTGGCAAAAAGACAAAGAGACCGCGAACAAGAGCGTCCAAACAATGGACACCTTCTACGAGCGTGCCTTCAACCTCGTCACCTCGCCCGATGCCAAAAAAGCCTTTAACCTCAAAGAGGAGTCGGACAAGGTGCGTGACCACTACGGGCGCAACCACTTCGGGCAGTCGTGCCTTTTGGCGCGGCGCATGGTGGAGGCGGGAGTTCGCTTTGTCACAGTCAACTTTGGCGGGTGGGATACGCACGAAAACAATTTTAACGCCCTCAAGGGACACCTGCTCCCGCCCGTTGACCAGGGCTACTCCGCACTACTAGAAGACCTTCAACAGCGCGGTATGCTGGATTCAACGCTCGTGGTGTGGATGGGCGAGTTTGGGCGCACTCCAAAGGTCAACCCCTCTGCAGGACGCGACCACTGGTCGGGTGCTATCAGCGTAACGATGGGCGGCGGCGGAGTGAAGACGGGGCAGGTTATCGGAAGCACGAATGAGCGTTCGGAGTTCCCGAAAGAGCGCCCAATCCGTGTGGAGGATGTCGCCGCGACTATCTACACGGCTCTGGGGGTGGACACGGAGAAGGAGTACATCTCTCCGCAAGAGCGTCCTCTCAAAATCAACTACGATGGCGTTCCTATCAAAGAGTTGCTGTAACGAATGTAAAAAAGGTAGCGTTGAACCGCCCCATTGTCACCTTAGTAGCAGTAAGGCTCCTCTCCTTTGCGAAGGAGAGGTTGGGTG
>JAPLCR010000542.1:9705-20299 GCA_026392135.1 Armatimonadota bacterium | reverse complement strand
CTTTCGCTCCCCTCACCCAAAACTAATAGGGGAGCGTAGTGAGGGTGTGTGATTTCGGAACAGTTCCGCCTCAGTAAACCGATACTACCGAAAATAGCCAAAGTCGAATGTTAGAATGAGAAGCCAATGAATCTGCTCGCAGTCATTTCAGGAGTTCTGCTGTTTGGCGTAGTCCTCGTCGATACCTTTGAGACAATGATACTCCCGCGTACTGTGACACGGCGTTTTCGACTCACCCGCCTCTTCTATATGCTCGTAGGGCGTGCCAATCGCTTCCTACTCAAATTAGAACACAACCCAAGCCTACGTGAAGCCCAACTCAATGCCTACGCCCCTCTCTCACTGCTCGGCTTAATTGTTCTCTGGGCAGGAATGCTCATACTCGCTTTTGCCCTCGTTCACTGGGGTTTGAAAGTCCCCCTGCACGGCGAGATGTTGCGGAGCGATTTGGGAACCTATCTCTATTTTAGCGGAGTCACTTTCCTAACGCTCGGTTTCGGAGATGTCACCGCCACAAATGGTATCGGGCGATTCCTTGCAGTGATGGAGGCAGGGGTGGGCTTCGGATTCCTTGCGATTGTCATAAGCTACCTACCCGTTCTCTACCAGTCTTTTTCACGCCGAGAAACCACTATCTGTATGCTAGATGCCCGTGCAGGCTCTCCTCCTACCTCTGCCGAGCTATTGCGCCGATACTCTGAGCGCGAAAATATGCCCGAATTAGTCGAACTCTTGAAGGAGTATGAACGGTGGTCGGCAGAACTATTAGAGAGTTTTCTATCGTATCCCATACTTGCCTTCTATCGCTCACAACACGACCAGCAGTCATGGCTCTCTGCGCTCACCGCGGTACTCGATACCTGTGCGATTGGGCGGCTCGAGTTCGCAAACGCCCCTGCATGGCAAAAAGCCCTCCAGTGGCAAGCCTACCTCACCTTTGCGATGGCGCGGCACGCGATTATCGACCTTGCCCTCATTCTCTATATTGAGCCGCAAGACCCGCCAATGAACAGGTTAGATGACGAGCAGTGGCAACGCCTCACCCACTCACTGAAACACGCCGGAGTGCCTCTCGCGGATACCAGCGCAACCACACGCGCCCAACTTGCAGAGATGCGAAAGCAGTATGAGCCTTACGTCTATTCACTTTCAAAGGCTCTCTTTTTGGAACTGCCGCCCTGGATAATGAAAGAGGCGACTGCCGACAACTGGCAGACGAGCGCGTGGGAGACGGATGGGCACCTGAAGTAGGAATCCACTAAGGTCATTTCGCAAAAGCGCGACATCTCGGCAAAAACAGAAACGCTGTACCTACTAAAAACAGTTTTCCAGACTACAAAAAAAGAGGTTTTCAGGGCACTCTAGTCGCGTTCAAGAGCTTTTCAAGAGGGCTTATGGGGCTTAGCAGAGCCTTCAACCTCCATTAGAATCGTACTAAAACGCCCTACGCAGTAATACTAAAAAGGAGGGGTACGACGAAACCGTACCTGATATACACATGGATACTATCGCCACACAAAACCCGCTAGACGACACCGACCTTCTCGATGAAGAGCGCAAAGAGCGTTATGGGCACACCCCACCTAGCACATTTACCGACCCCGAAAAACCCAAAGAGGCATTTCGGGATTACGATGCACCTGCCCGTGATTCTGTACGTGAGTTCTACAAATTGAACCACCGCTATCAAACGCTAGACTTCGTGCTACAAAAGAAAGCCGAATATCTGCCCGCCCGAAAACGTAATATGGGTATATGGGAGGCAATGGAGTATCTGAACACACTGATCGACGATAGCGACCCAGATACCGACCTTTCGCAGATACAGCACCTACTACAGACCTCCGAAGCCATTCGCGCCGATGGGCACCCTGACTGGTTCGTTTTGGCGGGGTTAGTTCACGATTTAGGTAAAATCCTGTGTTTATGGGGAGAGCCGCAGTGGGCAGTGGTAGGCGATACCTTTCCCGTAGGCTGTGCTTACTCAGAAAAAATAGTCTACAGAGAGTGCTTTGACGCGAACCCAGACAACAATGAGGCGCGATATCAAACAAAAACAGGCATCTATGAGGAGGGGTGTGGGCTAGACAATGTACATCTCTCATGGGGGCATGACGAATACCTCTATCAGGTGGTGAAAGACTATCTGCCAGAGCCTGCCCTCTACATGATTCGTTATCACTCCTGCTACCCCATTCACAAAGAGGGCGCATACTCCTATCTAATGAACGCCCACGACAAAGAGATGTTCCAGTGGGTGGATGCGTTCAACCCCTACGACCTCTACTCTAAGAGTGCAGCTCCCCCTAATGTTGCGGCATTACGCCCCTACTATGAGGAGATCATTGCGAAGTACTTCCCCGCAAAGATAGACTGGTAACGAATCATTTTCCCTGTAGAGTCTGTAGTATCGCCAAAATCTCATTGGGGGGCGGATTACCGGGCTGTGCGTAGGCGATATTCCCAGCCTTGTCTATGATGTAGACCGCTCTTTTTATGAGCATACCGAAGAGTGCGGCGCGTCCGTAAGCCTTCGCAATCTCACTCCCTTTATCTACAATGAGCGGAAACGGAAACTGGTAGTGCTTCACGAACCGCGTATGGCTCTCCGCACTGAATGGGTTGATGCCGAGTATGGTAGCGTCCTCCTGCTGTAGGCTCTCCCATGAATCTCGAAAGGCGCAGAGTTGCGAAGTGCAGGTTGGCGTACTATCTCCCGGATAGAAGACCAGTACAACATTCTGCTTCCCGCGAAAGTCACTGAGGCGAACGGGAGTCCCGTCGTGCGTGGTTGCCGAAAAATCGGGGGCGAGGTCGCCTATTTGGGGTTCTTGTGTCATTTTTTTCGAGTCTCCATAGGGGCGTTACCGGGTTGGATACACCCCTCTCTGTTACCAATTCAGTGCTTCAGGGGCTTGGCGAAATAGTTCGCACAAAGCAGGGTGAGATTGGTGTTGACGCTGTATCTCTTTCCAAACGCTTATGTGTGACAACTCGTATACTTCACGCTGGAAGCGGCGTGACAATTCGGTAAAGGGTTCACCCCTGTCTCGTTGGCGAATGTAATCGCCTATATAACGTTGGCACGTACTAAAAGCACTCTTTCGCGCTCGTATAAGAGAGTCGCGGTCATTGAGATGCAAAACGCGACGTGTATAGTCGGCGCGAACCCACTCTTCTGTTCCCTTCTCTGCAATGGGCTGAAAAAAGAAGGTGTCTGCCATATCCAGTATCAAATAGTCCATAGGATTCTCATGACGCGGGTCAATTAGAACGGGACTACCATCGGGAGGCGAGACTGTTCGAGGCTCCTTTCGTTTAGGTTGAACATTTTGCCGCTTCCCATCGCTCTCTCTAAATATCTCAAAGCGGTCTGACTTAGGGCTATTGCAGGCTCCGCAAGAGTAGAGATAGTTCTCCCAGAGGAAGGCGCGATTCGGGTAGATGTTTTTAGGATAGATATGCTCCACCTCGTCCGCCATCGAGTCTTCGCAATACCCGCAACGCCGAACGCCAGAACACATAGCGTCAAGAGAGAGTTTGACGCTATCAAAAATAGAGTCGCCTTTTACATTGTATCGTTTCCAATCCGTTTTAGCGCGTTCCACCAGCTCAACATAGGTCGGTAGGGCATTAATGGCGTTCTGATATGCCTCTAAACTAATCTGTGTGTCGGGTGGTAGGGCGATGGAAGGGAGGCGTATCACTGCGCGTCTCTCTCATTTTGCTGTGGTTCCATCGAAGAGAATATCGCGCGGAGGCTCCGTCTCTCTTCCGTCTCATTAGTAGCGAGGTCTTGCTTGAGGGCTTTGACATTGAGCGAGGCGAGGCGTTCTAAGCGTTTTTGAGAGTCCTCCGAACGCGATATAACTCCGAAGAGATTCGTGCCGTAAGCGTCCAGAATATCCCCGTAAAGGAGTCTGTCCAGCGCGATACCCTCTACAAACCCGCCGCCCCCCTCGCCCGGAAGGGGAAGCCGCCACACGGTTCCCACGCTCGCAGATTGGCATACCAGCGGGCTATGGCTCGTAACGATAAACTGAATCTGAGGGAAGTGTTTGCGAAACCAGAGTCCCACGCTCCGTTGCCATGTAGGGTGCAGGTGGACATCTACCTCGTCAATCAATACCACCCCCGGAACGCGAACCGTAATTTCCTCTTCTCCCGTAAACAGCACCTCTTGCGGATAGGCGAGAGAGAGTTGACGTATCAACTCCAGAGTCATGCTGAGAATAGAGCGGTATCCGTCGCTCAACTCCTCGATTTTGACTTTCGCCCCGCTACTATCCTCGAACTCTACCCCATCGCTAGAGACCTTTGTTAGCCGAACGCCATTGGGCAGAAAGCCCTCTTGATTGATGAAACCAATGATAGCGTTGAGAAGTTCGCCTTCAGGTTTTTGTTCCAGTTTTTTGTAGTTTAAGTCTTTTAGCCATTCGATAGATTGCGGCAACGCTATATTCTCTTTGAAGAGGGAGATGTGGCGTGCAAGTTCAGGGCGGCTTTCTAATCCTGAATCGATATTTTCGCCGCCTGTAAATCGGCGGAAAGGGCCATAAGCGGCGGAAAACCAGCCACTTCCACGCCCCCACTTATTTTCTGTAAGGATACGCTTGCCTCGTGACCAGTGAGGCAGAATTGTGCTTGGTTCAATAACGTTGTTGTGGTTTACTAAATAAAACATACCGTAATAGTCACATTGCGTGGAAGGAGTACCTATAAATTTGTCAAATGTCTTATCACAGGTAGCCTCAAGCAGTATATCCCCTGCTGTGGTTCCCTCGCGCAGATAGGATTTCCAGTCTAAACTGAGTGCTTGCGCCTCCATATTTCCAAGTAGAGCTAGTGAAATTGAGCGTAGAAATGTAGATTTACCCGCGCCATTGTCGCCAATAATGACGTGCCAGCCTGCGCTTGGCTTGTCACCTAAATTCCACTCTACGTCTATAAGAGAGCGTATGTTTTTAATATGAACACTGTCAATATACATGAGTAGGAACTTTCCCGCCGCAGCCGCACCTCTCCGCGCTTTTCGCAAGGGGGGGGTAACTTTCGCCTAATATCGGCTACAATCATACAGAGATAGTATATAGGAGCACCCTGCCTGCCCTCTTTGGCAAAACAGGACGCTCCTACGATAGAGGGGTATAGCTACTTCGCGGAGGCGTACAGGCTGGCGACTACATCCCAGTTCACAACTGACCACCACGCTTTGAGGTAGTCGGGTCTGCGGTTCTGATAGTTCAGGTAGTAGGCGTGTTCCCANNNGATAGTTCAGGTAGTAGGCGTGTTCCCAAACGTCTACTCCAAGAAGAGGGGTTTTACCCTCCATAAGCGGGCTGTCCTGATTGGCAGTGCTGAGGACGACGAGTTTGCCGCCATCTAACGCAAGCCACGACCAGCCGCTACCAAAGCGTTTTACGCCCGCATCGCTGACAGCGGCTTTCAGCGCATCTACATCGCCAAAGGTAGAGTTGATAGCGTCGGCAAGTTCGCCTGTGGGGGCAGTACTGCCGCCGGGAGCCATCAGCTCCCAGAAAAGAGTATGATTCGCATGACCGCCGCCGTTATTGCGTACAGCGGTACGAACAGCTTCGGGAACGGCACTGAGGTTGGAGATAATCTCCTCCACGCTCTTACCATCCAGTTCGCTCACGTCTTTAAGTGCATTGTTTAGGTTTGTGACGTAAGCCTGATGATGCTTGTCGTGGTGAATCTGCATAGTCGTCGTATCAATGACGGGTTCCAGAGCCTCATAAGCATAAGGCAGTGCTGGAAGCGTAAATACTGGCATAGTACAAAACTCCTTTGTGTGGTGTGTGTTCTACGGGAGGACATCCCCCAAAACAGAACAGAATAAGCCTTTTTAGTTTACCGCAGAACGGCGACTTTTTGCAGACGCGGTACTACTACTAAGTGATTCTACGCGAAACGAAGGCACTTTTACTGCCTGTTAGGAAACAAATTTGACGGAAATTCACGCGCCCAACCTACTTTTCGAGCTGCTTAACTGCCTAGACCCAGTGATACCTAAACCCGTATCACAAGCGTATCGGCAAGGAGTGACGGGCGTATGTGTGTCTGGAGCAGGAGTTCCGATATTGGCGCGAGATATTTGGGCGATGTTCCTACCCGGTCTGTCCGCATTGGGCTTGCAAGGGGAGATGGTTTCGCTAGCCCCCGCAACAGCGGTACACACCATTCGCGAACGCCTGCGCTACGGGGTTCCTGTTGTATTATTTAGCTTTTCAGACTTCCTCACGCCGCAAGAAGCGGAGCCAACCGACGCAATCACACAGGAACAGGAGACCGGATATCACTGGGAAGAGCCTTCCATTACGCGAATGGGGCAGGTAGTTGGAATTACTCAGCAGGGAACCCTCTGCTGGCAGGAGCCTCATCAAGAGCCGCGTACTGCCTCCCCGGAAGAGATTTGCCTCCTCTTTTCTCATGCGCTACGCGTCACTCGTGCTGTAGAGAAGGGAGGCAAACGCGACAACATTCGCCGCGCCCTATTTCGCTGGGTGGCTTTTGCCGCCGCCTTCCCTGAGCGGCTTCCCTCTGACACCACTCATGATGCCCCTGTGCTTGCCTCTGCGGAGGCGTTTTTGCGTGAAATTGCAGGAAAGCAAAAAAGCCCGATTCCCCTGCGTTGGCATTATGCGGCAGACTGTTTTGCGGAGGGTTGGGTACTAGACGCTCTGGACTGGCTACGGGAAGCAGCGTTACGTGAAATCCGCCTGCCGAACATACTGATGGAGATTCTACTTTCACCCAGTACCGACCCTCTTACCGACCTACAACGGCGTGAACTTATCTACCTTGCACGGGCAGGGCATCCTGCACTACGCGCTCTCTCCGCCGAACGGCTTCTCCTTGAAATTGACAGGGATGATGCCTACCGCACCCTCCAACAGCTCTGCTACGACCCCAGTTACTGGGTACGCGCCATTGCCCGTACCCTCCAAGACGAACCTTAATCTCCGTCTCTCGTTTTCCGCGTTGACAAAGCCTCCTGAGCGTGATACCATAACACAAAGCTCATGCAACAGAAGGAAGGCACGTTTTGGAGACAAATAGTACGATTCCACCAGAGATTCAAGCCCTTGCCAACCGCCTCAAGCGCGGCACAAGCGGGATAGCCCCTGCCAACGGCATTGAGGAGAAGCTCCTTAAATTTCAGCGTACAGGAAAGCCCCTCAACATCAAGTTGGGGCTAGACCCTACCGCTCCCGATATTCACCTTGGCTTTGCAGTAGTACTACGCAAACTACGCCAATTTCAGGACTGTGGGCATCAGGTTGTCATCATTATTGGAGACTATACTGCCCTCATCGGCGACCCCTCAGGACGCTCTGCGACGCGCCCCATGCTCACGCCTGAAGAAATTAACGCCAACGCGAGAACGTATGTCGACCAACTCTCCGTAATACTCGATAGAGAGAAGACACAGGTACGGTTTAACGGCGAGTGGCTCGGCAAGCTCGACTTTGCAGGTACGGTACGCCTTGCATCGCGTATGACGGTGGCGCAGGTACTACAGCGCGAAGACTTTGCGAACCGCTATACAAACCACCAGCCTATTGGTCTGCACGAACTCCTCTACCCACTGGCTCAGGCTTACGACTCAGTAGCGATTGAGGCGGATATTGAGATGGGAGGGCAAGACCAGACATTCAACATCCTTGCGGGGCGCGAGCTACAGAAGGAGATGGGACAAGACCAACAGGTAGGTCTTTTTATGCCGATACTGGTAGGGCTAGACGGCGTAAAGAAGATGAGCAAATCTATTGGGAACTACGTCGGAATCCGCGAATCGCCCGACTCCATGTTCGCCAAGCTAATGTCTATCTCTGATGTTATGATGCGAGACTACTTTATCCTCTGCACGGATGTCCCCGCAGAGGAGATTGCTACTCTGCTGAAACAGGCAGAGAGCGGAGAGGTCAACCCCAAAGATGTGAAGCGACGGCTAGCCCGCGAGATTATCGCCATCTATCATGATGCACAGGCGGGAGAGCAGGCAGACAAAGAGTGGCACCGTATTCACTCTGCGGGAGAGGTTCCTGCCGATATGCCGGAGTGGACGATTTCTAGCGACAACGTAACCGAAGGCAAAATCTGGGTATGCCATCTGTTAGTAGGTGCCAATATGGCAAAAGGGACGGGAGAGGCGCGGCGATTGATTACACAAGGCGGAGTTATGCTGAATGGCGAGAAGGTAGTCGACCCGCAAGCCGCATACCCCTTAGAGACGTTGGACAACGTTGTACTAAAGGTGGGCGCAAAACGTTATGTACGCCTGCACGTTTAAGCGATTAATGAGGTGAACTAGCGGAGGTCATCCTGTATGCCAGTACGTGAACAGCCTAACCTAAAAAGACGCTCTCTTCTAGTGAAACCCCTACGTTTCAAAGGAGGCAGGTTCGCTACGCTTGTGTTTGTCGCCATTTTCGTACTCGGTACAACGCTCTTCCTATCAAATCGTAGTCGAAGGCATCGCTCCGCCGCCTCACTCTCACAGGTGGGTCCTAGCCCTGAAGCACGTGAACGCCTCAAAGGAGGAGGGGGAGGACCTGGAGAGCCTCTCCGTGCAAATATCAAAGAGATGGGTCCACAGCCCACTCCCCGCTACGTCGCGAACATGGCAACAACAACAGGTGAGTATGTGGTATCGGTGCGTCAGGTAATAGGAACCAGTGCTGGGCAGAACCTCCTTTCAGACAGTAATGCTCTGCTTGAACAGGTGATTTTGAGCATTCAGGTTATGGCACTCTCTGATAGAGCGGAGAGGTCGCTCACAAAGATAGGCGCGCAACTTACAGCAGAAGACGACCAAGGCAAGCATCTCGATACGGCTCAGACGAAAGCCCCCGTCCGCTTTCATAGGGGCTTGGGACAACTTTTTGAACTCACTGCTCCTACCCCCAACGCAAAACGGCTTCTTAGCGTAAGCGGCGAAATCGTTCTGAGAACAGAAAAGGGAGAGAGTAGTACTCTTCCCTTTCACCTCAAGAACGTCTTTCTACCGCTCATGCGCCACTACTACGGCACTGCAGCACTCGGCTACCTTTTGGAAGAGGAGGCGAAGCAGTTTGTACAGCCTCAGAACACTTCTGATTTCCCTTACATCAATAGCCCTGAGGCTGTACTCTTCAAAAAACCCTTCCCCCCCTACTCCCCCGAACCTGCGCCCGTGCAACTACCTACACGGGTCATCTTGTCACGTACCTTTCCAAACGAACTCATACTCCATCTGCCTCCCGAAAAGGGGGTAGGGTCAAAACAGTTCTTAAACTGCACGCTCCGCGTACAAGCCGAAAATGAGGGGGCAATCGATGGCACTATTACACTCTCTCTACCCGGAAGCAGTGAGGTGAAGGAGAGTCGTTTTCGTGTGTGGACGGGAGAGGCAGGGCTTCTATTACTTCCCGATTTTGCGCCGCGTAGCGGAAAGCGATTAGGACTACGCCTGCACCTGCTTTCTCACCCCAATCAAGAGAGCAATCGCCCTGCCGACTATATTCCGTCTGCCCCCTTTGCGCTCAAGCCGGGGCAGAGAGGCGCACTCGTCTCTGGTCAGATCATGGTGGGAAAAGCCCCTGTTCCGGGTGGGCGTATGCGCCTTGAGATTACTCCGCGTGACCTTACGATAAAACGTCAAAATGTCGTTCTCTTCTTTGGTGAAAGCGGAGAGTGGCAGCTAGGAAACTTTGCGCCGGGAGTGTACCGTTTCCACTTGGATTTTCTGGATGTAAGACACCTCCGCACATCTGACATGACGCTTCCGGAGGAGTACCTGCGCTACCGCTATGGGTTCCATCAGATAAAAATTGAAAACCAGACCCAGCAGGACGTAGAGGTGCGCCCGGGCGGAGTGATCAGGCTCAAGCCGTTCCGACTAGTCGAAGGCGGAGAGGCTAAAGGCAAGACTCTGCTAACGGTTCTACCTGCAAAGCGTTCAAAACCTCTTGGTCTAAGTACGTTCAACCTCCGCAAACGTTCCTCGAATGTCACTCCCGCCAACTAAGCGCAAACTCGATTCGTTCGTGAATAGTGGGGTGCGTGCCAAACCAGAGGTGCAGTAGGCGTGGAGGGTTGGGATCGGCAAAATCACGCTCTGCAAACCCTACCTGTAGGCGTGCCGTCGCTTCAGCGAGATGAGTTGTTCTCAATGCGAACGTATCGGCACGATGCTCCAAATAGCGTGATTCTAGATTGACTACAGGGTACTGTAACACAATAAAGAGCGTGACAGTAAGCAGTATCATCGGTAAGCCCGCTATGTCGGTTGTATGCGAAACGACTCCGCGTCGGCGTAGCCTATCCACTTGAAAAGGAAGTAACCGCGCAAAAAGCCACAAGAAAAACCCCGCCCCCAGAATACTCGACACGAGGTTGACCCACATATGCCCCTCCATATAGTGCCCCATCTCGTGCCCTACTACAGCAAGTATCTGGTCATTAGGTAGCTCCTTCAGAAGCGTATCGTTAAGGACAATGCGCCTACTGACCCCAAGCCCAATAACATATGCGTTGACATGGGCAGTGCGTCGGCTAGTATCCTCCACAAACACTCGCGTCTCTGGAATTC
>JAPLCR010000542.1:0-9670 GCA_026392135.1 Armatimonadota bacterium | reverse complement strand
CACTCGCGTCTCTGGAATTCCTACTCTCCCTGCCAAATCCATAATGCTACGCTTCAAAGGAGTCTCGGGCAGAGGCGTGTAGGTGTTGAAGAGGGGGGCGATAAGGATGGGCTGAATAACAAACTGAAATAGAAGCAGAGGCGTAAGTATCGCCCAAACCCACCGCCACCAGTGTTTTGGAGAGCGTGTGTAGAGCCAGTATCCCCCCCAAATAAAGGGGATGCTAACACACTCTAACAGCAAGTTGAGAGACATATCTTGAAAGTAGCCCCCCAAACCCTGTCGCAAAAAGCCATAGTACCCCTCTACTCCCCGGCTCGCCAGACCGAACGGCAGATTCCAGAGGCGCATTACCACTAAGAAACCTAAAACATAGAGGGCAAGTACACGAAATGGAGGGGGAGCCTCCCCTTCAGGAAGAGAACAGCTGAGGAGATGGTAGAGAGATGAACGTAGCCGTGTGGTATACCCCATGCGAAGAAAGAGCCATAGCCCTAAGATGCCCCACCCTATCCCCGTGATACCGATAACGCGGTGTAGCCGTTGGTATGTGATAGCACGGGGCGCAACGTGCGGGGTAAAGGGGTCGCGCCGAACCTCTGCCTGCATAGGAGCAACGGCAGGTCTACTTTGTGCGGAGGCAAAGTAAGGCAAAAAGAGCAGGACAATGCAACTGAGTAGTAGGACAAGCCTCTTGGGGGTGTTCATCTGTCGTTGCCTCCGCTTTTAAAAGATATAAACCCTCCCCAGTCCTACGGAACCCCTTCTCCCAATTTGGGAGAAGGGGTTGACTACAAGGTAGTCAGGTTTGGCGTTTTGCCTTATTGACTTGGGCAAAGGGCTTGCTTAGAAGTCAGATTTAGGCAAACGCTGGGGTTCGCCTAACCTTGCCACTAAACGTTCACAGCACTCAGTGCAGCATCATAGTCTGGCTCTTGCGCGACTTCCGATACATACTCAACATGAGTTAGCACACCCTCTGGGTTTATCACAAAGATAGCACGGGTAAGAATACGGGCGAGTGCGCCCTCTGCTATCAGCACACCATACGCCTTCCCGAAGTTAACATCGCGGTGGTCAGAAGCAGACTCGATTTTGTCTATACCCTCTGCCCCGCAAAAGCGTCCCTGCGCGAAGGGCAGGTCGGTGCTAACGGTTAGTATGGCGACGCTATCGGGGAGTTGGGAGGCTTTCTCGTTGAACTTCTTCGTCTGAAGAGCGCAAACACCTGTATCCAGAGAAGGGACTACCGAGAGAAGCAGTGTCTTTCCTGCATAGTTCGCGAGTGTAATGTCTTGCAGGGAGCCGGATTGAAGCGTAAAGTCGGGTGCTTTGTCACCTATGTTTAGTGTGGTTCCCTCCAGAGTGATGGGGTTGCCTTGCAAAGTGACGGTTCTTTCTGACATTGAAAATCTCCAGTTCTGTGTTAGTTGGGTGCGGGTTCCGTAGGTATGCCGTTTTGTGTGTAGAGCATATCACATTTTGAGAGGTTTCTGCAAATTTGCCCAGAGGTTTCGGCGTTAAGACAGGGGAATTTTGGAGAGCGGTCATTTTGGGGTGCTACCCTGATGCCAAATGAGCTTACCCTAGCCCCTCTTTTGCTTTAATCAACTGCTTGAGTGTGGGAGCATACCTTTTGACCATCCGAGCCAGCAGAACAACGAACAGTACAAACGGTACGAGCGAAGCCCCCGCTAACAGGTTCAACCAGAGCGGAGATGAAAACAGGAGCGCGTATACCCCCAGTAGCCCGATGATAACAGCGGCTACCGCTACAATGGGAGTAGTACGCGGCGCAATTTTCACAAAGCGTTGACCTACCTCAAAGCCCGGAATAAGGCTTCCTGCAAACTTCCCCATTCCTGTTGGAATCTCATCCAGAACGCGCTTCACCTCACGGTAAAGGCGAGGCAACACAATGCAGACAAGGCATAGCATCATCGCCTCAAGCATCAGAATCGTACCAGCAAGCATATTCACCCCTCCTCTTTATACCTAGAAGTGCAGTCGGAACCATACACGCAAAGTCTGTAGTAGATTTCGCCCCATCGGTGAGAGAAACATTACCGCGATTATCGGAGTTGCCGCCGCGCCTATCAGAAGCGCAATTTCACGAAACCGAATACGTGAACGCGACCAGAGCCGTGCTATACCTTTCGCATCCACCAGTTTAGAGCCGATGCGTAGTCGTGTAAGGAAGGTGCTTGCCATCCCCTTACGCCCTTTGTCCAGGAAATCTACCAGTGAAAAATGAGTTCCCACTGCAACAATCAGTTGCGCCCCTAACTCATCTGCCAAAAGCATAGCGACATCTTCGCTTGTTCCCGGTGAGTGAAAGACCTGTGCCTTTAAGCCCAACGCCTCTACTCTTGAAAGCCCCGGTGCGCCCCTCACATCCCCTTTCGAGTAGCCATGTACAATCAGTTCCGCACCGCACCGTAACGCCGCATCTGTAATACTATCCATATCACCCAGTATCACATCGGGACGAAGCTTCGCCTCCAAGAGCGCATCCGCCCCTCCATCTACCGCCAGCAGAACAGGGCGCACATCGCCTAAATAGTCACGTAGCATGGCAAGGTCTTCTTTGTAACTCTCACCGCGCACTACAATAAGTACGTGCCGATTCGCAAAGGAGGTCTTCAAGGGGGGAATTTCGAGAGGATCGAAGAGTAGCGACTGCTCTTGATTAAGATACTCTAGTGTGTTGCGGGCGAATAGGTCGAGTTCGTAGTTCAGATTGTTCTGGGCGGTAGAAAGTTGGACAGCAAGGCTCTCCTCCGTGACAAGCTTACCCGTCACACAAAAGCCATCCTCCCACTTCAAGAAGGTTTCGTCAAATAGAGCGAAACTCCCCTCCGTTATTCGCTCGAATGCCTCCTCCCCACAAGCATCTATCAGCGGAATACCCGCCTCCAGTAACAGAGAGGGACCTCGGTTGGGGTATCGCCCCGACACGCTCGCAACGGTATTAAAGACTGCCTTCACCCGTACCTCAATAAGTGCCCTTGCCGCCGTGGTATCAAGGTCGGCATGGTGAATAACGGCGATATCGCCAGAGTGCAGTCGCCGTATCAAGTTTTTGGTGCGCCTATCCTTCAGTATACGATGGCGCGTTGGAGCAGTCATAACTTACCTTTATTGCCCTTACCGGCGGTACGAAGCTGCGCGTATTATGTCGGGTATCAGAAGCGTTGTCAATCTCTGTAGGAGCGGGCGGCGTGTATTTCTCAATAATACCTGCCAACTTAGGTATAATAGAGGTACGCGAAGCACGAAAGGAACGTTTCACCGATTCATGCCTACTAGCGACACCATTTTAATAAAAGGCTTGGAGTTCTACGCCTATCACGGCGCAACGGACGAGGAGCAAAAAATAGGTCACCGCTATCGTGTGGATGCTCGCCTCGCTGTAGACATTCGCAAAGCGGGTGCCTCTGATAGCCTAGAGGAGACCGTGAACTATGCGGAGGTGGCACTCTGCATACAGGAGGTCGCTCAGGCGAACCAGTATCGCCTAATAGAGTGCCTTGCCGAGCGGATAGTTGGCGTTGTGTTTGCAAGGTTTTCGCTTATTGAAGCCATCACTCTGAAAGTCGAAAAAATCATGCCTCCCTATCCCGCCATTGTGGAATCGGTGGGGGTTGAGATTTTTCGTATCCGGTAGAGGGGCATTTCAAGCCTCTTTGTTTGACCCAAAAACCCACCTAGTAGAGCGATGTCAACATCTCCGTCCTGCTCTCAGTTAAGACCCCCTCAAAGGGGCGAGAGTTCGGACTGCGCCGCTCAGGAGACAAATCTATGTTTCAGCAACCCCTCCCCATGGAGTATACCCGGCTTTCGCCGGAGGAGACCGCCGACCGTATCTTGCGTGTCCGCCGTTGTCTGGGTTCCGATGTCATGATCCTTGGTCATCACTATCAACGCGACGAAATCATCTGCTGGGCAGACTTTCGAGGTGACAGCCTCAAACTCTCTCAACTCGCCGCCCAACACCCTGAAGCGAAGTATATCGTCTTCTGCGGCGTGCATTTCATGGCGGAATCCGCCGACGTTCTTACCACCGATGAGCAGGTCGTTATCCTCCCTAATATGAGCGCAGGCTGCTCTATGGCGGACATGGCAAACATTCGTCAAGTGGAAGAGGCGTGGGCAGAGATGGCGACCGCGACAGACACTTCGCGTATTATCCCCATCACCTACGTCAACTCCACCGCCGCAATTAAAGCCTTTGTGGGGCGAAATGGAGGCGCGTGCTGTACCTCCTCTAATGCACGGCAGGTGATAGAGTGGGCGTTGGAGCGCGGTGACAAACTCTTCTTTTTGCCCGATCAACATCTGGGACGCAACACCTGTACGGCGCTGGGAATAGACCCCGCCACCGATATGATTCTTTGGAACCCCCACCAGCCGTTTGGCGGAACCACGCCGGAAGCCGTACAGAACAAAAAGGTGATATTGTGGAAGGGGCACTGCTCTGTACACGCACGTTTCACAGTAGAACAGATTCAAGAGGCGCGAACGAAGTACCCTGATATACAGATCATCGTTCACCCAGAATGCTCGTTAGAGGTAGTGCAGGCGGCGGATAAGTACGGCTCAACAGAGCATATATTGAAGACGATTCGAGAGGCACCGGCAGGAAGCGTGTGGGGCGTTGGAACCGAGATAAATATGGTCAGCCGTCTCGCCCGCGAACAGTCTGACAAAACCATCTTCTGCCTCGACCCAGTGGTGTGCCCCTGCTCTACGATGTACCGTGTCCACCCCCACTATCTTCTGTGGGTACTGGAAAACCTCGAACAGGGTAAAGTTGTGAATCAGGTAAAGGTAAATCCAGAGATTGCGGAAGAGGCAAGAGCCGCTCTGGAGAGGATGCTGGCTATCTGCTAGCAGTTAGTGATAGAGAAGCCGCATAGAGTCGTTCTATGCGGCTTCTCTTTACAGATGGGAAGTGGAGGGTACTCTATGGGTTAGGGTTAGTGACCTCCAAAGCGACCCGTTTTCATGCTCTCCTTAGCTTTGGAGATGTCTACCATCACCTTGCCTTCTGTTGTATCACCTTTTATCGTTTTCCACCCAAAGGCGGCAACGATAACCAGCACAATCAGAATAACGGATATGGCAACTCCTCGTGAAACGGAAAACCTCATTATCAGAACTCCTTGCTCTACTTAGGTCAAGCCGAGAAGAGTGTATGACTACGGGTTGCTGACGTACCAAGAGCCATCTGCGTTTTTATGAGGAATCCCCCACATCTCTTGACTTCCCGCGTAGGGACCTTGTGCAATTTTGAAAATCTTCAAAACTTGCCCATCCAAGCCTGCACAGGTATACTGAGTGCCGTTCGCGTCTACATCAGGATTGGCTTTCACCGCTTTGGCGTGGCTGTCAACATAGTTCGCATTTACAAACAGACTGTGCCGAGCGTCTACGGGCGAATAGAATACACCGCAAGCAAAGTCGGGAGGGTTGTTTATCGGCTGTATGGAGGGCACACCGTCCGAAATAAGCCCTGTGTCTGCCGGATACTCAAACGAAGCAAGTTTCTTTACCGCACGACTAGGGTCTTCCCCGAATATGTTGCTTGGTGAGCCGTTCTCGATAACGGCATAGTTGAAGTTATAGCTCAGATACTTTATGGGGGGGTTGCCCGCACAGAGAGGCGGTAGCCCTGTGACAGCACTGATAACTGCCCAACCCGCTATAAAGTCCACCGCAGTCGGTTTTGAGAGGCACTGCATAATCTGGGCATTTTTCTGGTAGGGAGTCAGCTCGTTGTAGAACGAATTGACACACACTCCTGAAGCGTCTGATGCCATATAGAGACTCATCGGGAAGGTCTCATCGTAGTCTTGGATATACATTTGAGTTGCAGTTCCCGACTGCTTGAGGTTGCTTATACAGGAGATGCCTCGTGCCTTTTCACGGGCTTGGGCGAAAACGGGGAAGAGAATTGCCGCTAGTATCGCGATAATAGCAATGACAACAAGTAGTTCGATGAGCGTAAAGGCTCGTTTACTTCTGCGAAACATGGAGTTTATCATTTAAATCTAAAAAAGGCAACTAGGGTACTAGGAGTGCCGTCAGGTACAACACTGAAACGTTACCTCTTACTACTCCATTATAACAACATGGTGACGGTATGAAAAGGGGTTTGCAACGAAATTTACCGAAATTTAACCCGCACGTAAAAGGAAACTTCACTCTTGCCGCAAACGCTCTACGATGAAAACGAAAATGTGATAATCCCGTGTATAGAGATAGCACATAGGCTTGCCCGTCAGACAGTGGGGCTACTGGGGCGTACCTCCCTAAATAGCACAGAAGGACTGTGGCTTGAGCCGTGCAACGGGGTACACACCATTGGAATGCGATTCCCGATTGATGTTGTCTACCTCGATAAACACGGGTGCGTCTTGAGCGTGCGAAGGGGCATCGTCCCCTTCCGCATCTGCCTCCCCGTGCGCTCCACCCGCGCCATGCTCGAATTGAGGGCAGGCACAGCGGAATCTTGTGCAATTCAGGTGGGGAAGTGCTATCATATCAGAGAGAACCACTAAAACCACGCCGTTCTACCTGCCTATACAAAAACAAATAACAAGGCAAATTACAACCCCCAAAAGGAGTTTTTTGAGCGATGTTCACCCCCTTCCAGAATGAGCCGTATGTCAATTTTGCGGAGCCGGATGTCCGTAGTAAGATGCTTGCCGCCCTCCAAAAAGTGGAGAGCGAACTAGGCAAGACCTATCTGCCTGTTATAGGCGGTCAACACATTGAGACAGGGCAGGTCGCCATCAGCGTGAACCCTGCCCGGTGCGAACAGGTCATCGGGTATGTGCATGAGGCGACGGAGAGCCTAGCCGAGAGCGCGGTTCAGGCGGGGCGCGAGGCGTTCCGCAGTTGGTCGCGAGTCCCTGTCGATGTACGCGCCCGCTATCTCGTCAAGGTCGCCGCGCTTCTTCGTCGGCGCATCTATGAGTTTTCGGCTTGGATGGTTCTTGAGTCGAGTAAGAGTTGGCTGGAGGCGTATGCCGATGCCGCTGAGGCGGTAGACTTTTTGGAGTTCTATGCGCGGGAGGCGGTACGCATCTGTCGCCCACACCCTACCACCGACTACTCAGGCGAAGAGAACGAGGTGATGTACCTACCGATGGGTGTGGGTGTCTCTATATCCCCTTGGAACTTCCCTCTCGCGATAATGGCGGGTATGGCGGTGTCGGCGGTAGTTGTGGGCAACACCGTAATTATGAAGCCCGCCGAGCAGACCCCCGTTATCGCCGCGAAGTTTATGGAGCTACTGGAGGAGGCGAGTCTGCCCCCCGGTGTTATCAACTTCCTGCCCGGACGGGGCGAGATTATCGGCGAATACCTTACCGGACACACTCAAATCCCCTTCGTCTCCTTCACGGGAAGCCGAGATGTGGGGCTACATATCTACCAACGTGCCTCGACCCCGCAACCCGGGCAGAGGTGGCTCAAACGAGCGGTACTGGAGATGGGCGGCAAGGACGCAACTGTCGTGGATGAGGGCGTAGACCTAGACGCGGTGGCGGAGGGGGTAGTTGCGGGGGCGTTCGGGTTTCAAGGGCAGAAGTGTTCCGCCTGTTCGCGCCTTATCGCTCACACCGCTATCTACGACGCACTTCTGGAAAAGGTGGTGGAACGGGCAAAGGCGTTGACTCTCGGCAACCCTGCAAGCCCTGACAACGTGAATATGGGCGCGGTAATCGACGAGGAGGCGTACCAGAAAATTCGCTCTTATATCGAAATTGGGCGTAGCGAAGGGCGCGTTGTACTGGACGGTTCGGTGGCGGATGCGAGCGAGGGCTGGTTTCTTGCTCCTACCATAGTCGCAGATGTCCTTCCTTCTGCGCGAATCGCGCAAGAGGAGATTTTTGGTCCCGTTCTGGCGGTAATCCGCGCAGACGACTTCGACCATGCTCTCGCCATTGCGAACGATACCGACTACGGCTTGACGGGGGCACTCTACAGTAATAGCCGCGTACACCTCGAACGCGCCCGCCATGAGTACATGGTAGGAAACCTCTACCTCAATCGAAAGTGTACAGGAGCGTTGGTGGATGTTCAGCCTTTCGGCGGTTTCAAGATGAGCGGAACCGATAGCAAAGCCGGAGGGCGCGACTACCTACATCACTTCCTGCTTGCAAAATCCGTTTCAGAACGCTGGTAACTACGAAAGGAGGTAGCGTTGTGCTATCGTTTTTACGCTTTGCTCTACTCTGTCCGCCGCTCAGTTTGTTCGCCGTATCCCCGTCACAACCCCCTGCCCCGACAGTTCGGGTGGAGCGTTTCGATAAAGACCCGCACTGGGAGGGGCGAAATAATCGCCCCACCCCGCTTCGCACCCGCCCCGTGAGGCAGGACTTCGGCTATCGACCTGCGGACGCTAACAACGCCGAAAGCGCGATAGGCGGGTTCATCACGCCTTCAAGTGCCGCCGCCTACTACGCTAAACCCCTCCCAAAACTTACACTGAACGACACACTCTCCGCCTCTGGAACTCTCCTCCTTCCAAAAGGGAGGGCGCACCTCCTTTTAGGCTTTTTCAATTCGCATAGTGTGAACGAGTGGAGAACGCCCAACAGCCTGGTGATACGCCTACAGGGGCGCGGAGACGTGTTCTACGCCTATGTGGAGTACGCCACGCAGAAGTGGAGGGCGGGCGGCGATAGCCCAGGAGGGTTTGCAACTCTTAAAGACCCTGTAACGGGAAGAGCGCAGTTGAAAGGGTTTCCTGCAGATGCTCTCTACAAGTGGTCGCTACAGTACGACCCGATGGCGAATCGTGGGGATGGCTCCTTTCGTGTGACTATCGGGGAGGAAGAGGCAGTCTGCAACCTCTCTCCAGGACACAAAGCGGATGGCGCAACCTTTGACCGCTTCGGTCTACTCAACATTGTCAAAAGCGCAGATGATGGCGGCGAGGTCTGGCTACAGAGCGTTACCGTAGACGGCAAGGCGGAAGACCTTCGCAAAGCCCCGCGTTGGGAGGCAGTCGGGAACCATAAAGAGTACCGTACGACAGAGGTACGTCCCTACGGCGATTTTGGGTATAGCCCGACGAATTTTGCTGGTGGCAAGCAGGGGGAGTTGGGCGGACTGGTGTTTCGAGGAGACTGCCGAGACCAAGCGTCAATGGCTTGCTATGGGGACAAACTCTCCCCTCTGACGTTAGAAAAGCCTCTAGTCGCCTCTGGCAAGGTTAGTTTGCGGCGCGGAGTAAGCGATAGCACGATGCTCATCGGGTTTTACAACGCAAAAGAGAGCATGACGGTGACACCTTCGCAAAAATTCGGCTTTCCAAACGCATTCTTGGGGGTCGCTATCGAGGGACCTAGTAGCGAGGGCTTCTATTTTTATCCCGCCTGTCGCGTGTCAGAGGGCTTTCAGGTCGTCTCGAATAGCGCAGACCGCCCCCACATTTTACCGGACGGCGCGGTGCATACATGGAGCCTGACCTATACTCCAAAGCCAGAAGGGGGCGGCAAGATTGTCGTCACGCTGGATGAACAGTCCGTTAGCCTAGACGTAGATATGCGAGCAAGTCAAGCCAAAACGGTTTTTGACCGCTTTGGCATTATCACAACATGGGTTGACGGCAATGGGCAAAGGGTCTATTTCGACGATTTAACCTATTCGTGTAGTC
>JAPLCR010000224.1 GCA_026392135.1 Armatimonadota bacterium | reverse complement strand
GCTCCAGTCTGAGTCTCTACGGAGGCTTGAGTCCCCTCCTCCAGCACATCAGAAAAATAAAATTCATTACGGGGCGACTGCATGAAGGGTGCAAACACACTTTCGGCAAGGTCTTCCAATGTTTGAAGGCGATTTTTGTCTATGTCCAACCCTCGAATGTGCCGTATTCTATCTAACAGAGTGGTGATTCGCCGCGATGTGAACTCTACCCCGAAGGTTTTTGTAGCCACCTCCTCCAGATGGTGAGCTTCATCAAAGATAACATGATCGTACTGGGGCAGTATGCCCGCGTTAGGGTCGTCGAGGCGCATAGCGAGGTCACTTAAAAAAAGCGCATGATTTACAACGATAAGGTTACTCTCTATCGCCTCAAATCGAGCTTTGTAGTAGTGACAAGAGTTGTAGTAACGGCACTCCTGCCCTCGGCACGTTTCAGCGGTTGAGGTCAGCTCATACCAGTTCGGATAGGTGAACGGAAGATCCGCAACGTCACCCATACAGCTCACCTTTTGCGCCCACTGCTCCACCTTATGAAAAAGAGGGTCGCTCACCAAAAACATATCCTCATGGGCATTATCCAGTGCTTGATTGCAGAGATAGTTCCCCCGCCCCTTCATCAACACAGGAAAGATACGGTGCTCCGCTTCAGGGAAGAGGCTCATAACAAGCGGAATATCCTTTTCAATAAGCTGGTTTTGAAGATTGATTGTGTGCGTGCTGATAACAATTTTTTTGCCCTTGAAGGCGGCGCGAACTGCGGGTAAAAGGTACGCAAGCGATTTCCCTACTCCCGTCCCAGCCTCCGCAAGGCAGACACGCCCCTCCTCCATCGCCTGCTCTACGGCTTCAGAAACGCGCAGTTGCTCATGCCGTAGCTCATAGCCGGGCAAAAGGTTGGCAAGAGGTCCCTCTCCACCAAAAAAATCGAGGAGAGTAGCAGAGGGCTTCTGTTTTGCCCGTTTGGGTTTTTCGGTTCGGGGTTTTCGCGCCTCGCGTGTCATGGGCTTCGATTCCTATTACAAGAAATTTGTCTATCATTCGCACTCACTACATTATACCAACTATCGGGCATAATTCGAGAGGGTTTTGGGGATGTATTCGTTCACTCTTTTGGGCACGAAACGCAAAAACATAAAAAACTGTGCAGGACTCCCACCATCCTCTCGCGAACCGCAACAGTCAGATATACAAAGAGAGACATCGCCCAATGTTGATTCGCCCTTATGAGAATTCAGACTTTGCCTTGCTGACCGCCCTCTGGAACCAGTGGTTAGATTACGACCCCATAACCAGAGCGCGTTTTTTGCAGCTTTTCTTGCTGGATAAGAACTTTCAGCGTGAGGGGCTACTTGTAGCGTTTCACGAGGAGCTGTTCGCGGGGTTTCTACAGGTAATCACCCGCAAGGAGGCAGGAGATAATGTGGGTTACCTGACTTTTTTTGGTGTGCATCCGGCGAAGCGCAGGCAAGGTGTAGCCTCCGCCCTCCTCGAAGCGGGCATGAGCTACCTGCGAGAACAGGGAGTCGAGATGCTCTCTTGCAACGGCTACGCGCCCTACTATATGTTTCCGGGTGTGGACGAACGCTACACGGAGGCGAACGCCTTCCTGCTCAAGCAAGGCTTTGAAGTTGCAGGAAGACCTGTCGCGATGGGCTTGAACCTTGAGGGTGTGATAACGCCCAAAGCCGTTCGTGAAAAGGAGTTGGAACTAGACAGCGAGCGATATACTATTCGTCCTTTCCGCATTGACGATTCGCTTCCGCTCATGAAATTTACGGAGACCCATTTCCCGTACTGGGAAGACTCGATACGAGATGGGCTACAGCATGGCAACTACGACATCATATTAGCGATACACGATGGCGAGATAGTCGCATCTGCTCAGTGGCAAAACACGCTGACAGACCCTCCGCGCGGGGCGGCAGGGCGTTTTGGACCCTTCGGAGTGCGCGAAGACCTCCGCAATAAGGGAGTTGGAGCCGTTGTTTTCTATAAAATGATTGAGTACGTGAAGGAGCGGGGACACAGATACCTCTGGTTTGGATGGGCGGGAGGGCGCAACCTCTCCTTCTATGAGAGGGCGGGTTGCCGTATTACACGGCAGTTCACGCTCTACAAGCGAAAGTTGTAATCGAACTCTGCGCTATGTAGCAGGAATTTTCGCG
This sequence comes from Armatimonadota bacterium, assembly GCA_026392135.1. GTDB lineage: Bacteria > Armatimonadota > Chthonomonadetes > Chthonomonadales > Chthonomonadaceae > CAIJLM01. The sequence goes on along the minus strand of JAPLCR010000224.1, from coordinate 6,635 downwards.
ACAAAAGCGAAATAACAGGGTCATATACTAAAACTGCACACCTATTCATAGGAGACGGAATTTCCGCAATGTTACGCTCCATCAACGCCAACAAATTTGCTCTCTGGGCTACATTCTCGCTTACGCTAGGCATCGGCGCAAGTGCTCTTATCGCGCCACCCCGCCCCGCCAAGCCGCCCAAATCTGCGCCCGCACTCGCGCAGAAACCCCTTACTGCCCCTGCGACAACGCCCGACAAAGAGATAATACTCTTGAAATCGCGCTGGGCGCACGCCTACAACTTAAAAGCCGGACAGGTCGTTGAAATCAGCGTCCGCCTCCTCAAGCCCTCCGAACTCCCTGCCAACGGACGTGTGGGAGTGGCGTGGAGTCTACAGAACGAGCCAACCGCGCTAAGCCCCGTTGGTCAGGGCAGAGCGGTAGACGCTTTTGGTATCTACAATAAGCCCTCCGCAGGGTGGCGCAAAACCCTCAATGCCCACGACGGAGACATCTATCTCGTCTATCGCGCCCCACAAACGGGAACGTATCATCTAAACATAGCCCCCGTCACAGACGAAACCCCCATAGGGTCGCAGAGCGTGCGCTGGCGCGAACGCGGTAACGCCCCGCGTCTCGCCGAACTCCCCGTCTCTACTCCTTGGCAAGCGAACGCCTCCGCGCCACTCAACGTCTCCGTAAAGCCCCTCAATTTGGGGTCTGTAGGTGACGAAAACCGCCTACAGACGCTTATTGAGCAGAAGCCGAACGACACCCCCGAAATGGCGCAGACTATTGAACTTACACCTGCAAATGACGACAGCGTGAAGGCGTGGGAGATTGCGGGCGGCGCAGACGACATCGAGTTTTTTGATAACGGCAAGGTCGGCGCATCCGGCGACAGCTGGTTCCGCCTAGAGTACAAAGGCAATGAAGCACGCCTCCTTACCGCGCAACTCAGTATGCCTACACAGAAAGTCGTAGCGCGAATACGCGCCTACCACCTTAAAGGAAGCGATGCGGGCGGACTAGGCAAACTACTTCCCATTGAAGAGTGGAAGGAGGGGCAGGACGGCAATGAGCGCGTACATCAACAAGACGAAGAGCATCGCTCCAATATCAGCCGCCTCCTCAAACCCCATGAGACCTACTTCCTGCGCGTCGAAGCGAACACTCCGGGCTATCAGCTAGAGCTACGCCTCCTCAAACCCGCGCCCTACACCGACCCGCGGATAGCAATTCGACAAGCCATCTATACACAGATTGGGCAGGTGGATGCTTGGCTCACCAACCGCCCGCGTGGGGCTTCGGTAGAGCGGCGCATCCGCGATTCAGGAAACCTACTCGGAACGCAGTGCATGAGTTGTCATACACACTCCGGCGTATGGGGGCCCGCAGTTCCCTTCGCAAACGGCTACCGCCCTGAAAACGTCCAGAACTACTGGCATCTCATCAATACTATGTACGAGTGCCTACGCCCCTGCAACGTCCTCAAAGACGCGGTGAACAACACAAGCCTCGCCCCCCTAGACATCGGCGACGGTCCCGCAGGAACTCGCGCCGCAGGCTTCAATATCGTCAACCTTGAGCGTATCCGCAAGCCCTCCAAACTACACAGCCGACAGCAAGTCCGAACCGCGAACTTCGTCCTCCAAACCTCCGACCCCGGCGGAATTAACGCGGCGGGTCCCGGCTCGAATATCGGATTCGTTATCGTAAACCTCTTCGCAACTGAGATACTCAAAACCGCATGGGAGAAGACCAACGAACCCAAGTACTTCCGAGGCATGGAGCAGAAGGCGCGGCAAGCACTGGAGGCTATCCCACAGTACACCGACGACATCGCTCTGCGCCTAGACTATTTCAACCGCGTCTTCCCTATCGCAAAATACATTGAGTGGGCGGGAAAAGCGGACACAGCAGAGGGCAAACCCCTCAACGATAAGCATGAAGAGCGGACGAAGTTCGTCGCGCAGGTAGAGAAGCAGTTGCAAGAGGACGAAACCCGCCTCCGCGCCACCCAAAATGACGACGGGTCGTGGGGCTTCCATCCCGGTAACAGAGTAGAGACTACGAAAAAGTGGGCACGGCTCGACAGTAGTTCAGACCCCTCTCCTACCGCGCTCGGAATTATTGGACTGACCGCCGCAGGGCACGGCGTAGACGACCCCGCTACCGCAAAAGCCGTCAAAGCACTACTCGCCATGCAAGACTCAAGCGGACGCTGGAACCGCGCCGCGCAGACCGGTTTCGTGACCACAGGATATGCCCTGCACGCGCTTTCACGCCTCTATCCTATCACGCCGAAAGTCCACACACGCGCCGACTTTACCGCAAAACCCGGTGAGAGCCTGTTAGCCACGCTCAAGCGCGTTCAGTCTCTAGCACTACTCGCCGAACCCAAGCTCAACGATATTCTCGCCGCCGCAATCAAGCATCCCAACCCTCAAGTGCGCTACTGGGCGGCGATAGGACTGGGGGCGAACCGCCTACCTAGTAGTGTCGCTCCTCTGCTGACCGCCCTCGCCGACCCCACTAAAATCGTGCGTCACGCGGCAAGCTGGGCGCTCCACGAAGAGCTTCTGAACGACAACGGCTGGGAAGCCGCCTACAACGCCTACGATACCGGCGACGACAACACGCGAGAGGGCATCGTACAAGCCCTGAGTATTCGCGCCGACGCGACCTCCACAAAGGCGCGTATTAACTGGAGCCGCCTGACCACCCTAATTGACCGCGCAATGAATACCGACAAACACCCCGCAGTGCGCTCGTGGGCGACGAAAGCGGCGTGGGAGTGGTGGGTCTGGAACCCGCCCGCCCGAACCGCCATCAACGCGGCGTGGATAAAACTACTCGAACGCCCCGAACCAAACCTTACAACAGAGAACGCGCTACGCTACTCTAGCCAAGCCCTCTTCATTGCGAATGGGCACAAGGCGAACGGCTCTGGCGAACACCAGTACCTTGAACTCGAAACGCTCTTCCGAACCCTCGCGAAACGCCTAATCGACATCAAGGAGCCGGAGGCGCGACTCCTCCTAGCCAAACGGCTAGTAGGTATCGGCGGCACGTTCTACGAGACGGCGGGAGGAGATGGAGGACCCGGTCCGATGGGCTACGTCACGCCCGGCTCTGGTGAGATGATGGGCGCGGCGAGCCTCATCTACCTCAAAGAGACCACCGCGAAGGCAGACCTTGCCGCCATACGAGCAGGGCTAGAGGGCGGCGCGAACGTCCCGAATCAAGAGTTAAATAGGTTCCTCGTAGACTACTCGCTATCAGGCCCCGAAGAGTTGCGCCAACTCGCCGCCGCCGCTGTAAGCGACCCACGCTCCGTAAGCCTGCAAGCCGTACCGGAGCAGGTAGAGCCTCAGATGGTACAGATCAAGCGTGGGGCGATGGAACCCGCGCGACGACAGCAGATTTCCGAACCCATACTCGGTCTCTGGGCGCGAGTCAACTGGATTATTCCCAAAACCGAAGAGCAACAGCGCAACTTCTTCAGCATCGTCATCCCGCGATTCGGGCAGTACCTCTCTCCCGAAGAGTTGGCGGCACTTCCAGACCCCGCTAAAAAGGCTGCTCTACAGCGCGAAATGGAGGCGAACTGGTATCTAGCAGACAGGCTCGGCGATGTGCTTTTCCGTAATCCTGACCTACATCAAGAGATTGTCTTCCGAAAATACTTCCCCACAACATTCCAAAACCCGCTCGAAGAGCACTTCTGGATTCGTAGTGTAGAGTGGCTACTCACATTCTCGTCCGCGATGCGCTCGGCATCAACCGGGGCGCGAACCGTTGCGCTACAGCAAGGCAAGCAGGAGGCTCCGGACGAAGCCCTCAGCATAAAAGACCGCGCCCTACAGCTCTACCTCGACTCCCTCAAGCCGACGGCGAACCCTCAGACGCGGGCAATCGCGATTCGTATGTCCAACCAGACGGCACTCCGCAAAAACCCTGAAGTCCTTCGCGCCCTCAACGAGGTTCTAACCTTCGAGAAAAACAAGGAGTTGCGGCAGGTCATTGAGAACGTGCTACGTCAAGGAACCGAGCGGTTTATACCGGAACTGATAGAGGCGCTAAAAGCAGAGAAGCATCTCACTACAAAGTACGACGACAAAGGAAACCCCCTACTAACAAACGACTTCCGTGACGACATCGTCTACTTCCGCGACTACGTGGTTCCCGAACTCAGCCGACAGAAACGCAACGACCAACAGTCCTGTATGGGCTGTCACGGACTGCCCGGCAAAGTCCCGTCGTTCTATGTGCGTCCTCCCGATAAGTTCGGCTACATCTCCCCCGCCGACCTACTCGTCACCTACCGCACGGTGCAGAGCAAAGTCCGCTTTGACGAACTTGAAAAGAGCAAAATCCTCCGCAAACCGTTGAACGTGCAGGACGGTAAAGAGGACGGACATCAAGGGGGCAGACGCTACACGCCGAACGACCCAGGCTATCTCCTGCTTCGCAAGTGGGTGGAGAACCAGCCGCGCCTACTGAAAAAGACGGAGTAGCGCAGAGCCACGTTTACGAGACGATACAGGTTCGTGTGCAAGGGCTAGGAGTTCGAGAGAGGCGAAACTATGTGGAGTATTGGAGACAATAGAGAGCGAACCTGCAACGGCGTAACGCAATGTTGTCCGCATTATCTGTCGGGTTTTCCCAACCTCTCCTTGTCAAGTTTTAGCGATTCGTTACAGACATCTGCCCTTCTCTAGTAGCAAATGCGGTAACATAAGACTTGGTGAATTCGATTTAACCTCTATTCGAGCGTAGCGTTCGCAGTAGTGGCGCGAAAACTTCTCCCTTGACAAGGCGGGGCGCGGCAAAAAAGGAACACGTTTTATGACTCACATCACTGAATTTACGGTAACGGGCTTGGCAGGACGCACAGAGCCTTATACCCAAAAACTCAATAGGGATGTCAACATCTTCTTCGGGTTTAATGGGTGTGGCAAAACTTCGCTGTTGAAGATATTGCACTCCGCTATGTCTGACGACGCTAGTATTTTGGCAAATGTTCCTTTCGAGAGCGCGGAAGTCAAGATATATTCTGTCACATACGATACGGTACTTACCCGTACAATCGTTAAGACTGAAACGTCAAGAGAGCAGAAAGGGATTACAGGGCTAGAGAATCAGTTGGGTCTGTGGACTGAGGCTACCATAGAAGTACAGACAAGTAGTACCATGAAATGGAAAACGACCTCCCGAACAAAGAAAATACGTGGTATCTGGGCACATCGTTATTTGCCTACTTCAAGGCTGTATTTAGAGAGTGTGCGTTACACGTTAAGCCAACGCGCTAGAATTCTTTCCGAGGACCAATTAGATGCCATTTTTGCAGAATCTGTTCAAAGACTGTGGGTTCGATACTCTAATGACATACTAAGCACTGTCCGTAATGCTCAGGAAGAAGGGCTTAGAAATATACTACAGGCGATATTATCTCCTTCCGAGGGCAGTCCTATAAAGACGAATGTTGATCCCAAAAAAGCGTACCAGCAGGTTTCTAGCTTCTTGAGCCGACAAGGTTCTTCAGATATAATTCGGAGTCAAGAAGGTTTTATCGCCCTCTATAATGATAACAATAACTTGAAAAGCGTTGTTAATGACATCAGTAGCGTCGAACAAAAAATAGAAACCGCTATGGCTCCCCGTGAACAACTACAATCGACCATCCAACAACTATTCAGCGGCAACAAGTCCATTAAATTCACGGATGGCGCGATTCAGGCTACCGCCACAGATGGTACAGACATAGGCTTGGGAACGCTGTCATCGGGAGAAAAGCAACTACTCCATATTTTAATCGAAACACTTCTTGCAGAAGGAAATTCCGCTATCATAGACGAGCCAGAACTCTCTATGCACATTGATTGGCAAAAGCAACTCGTCAACGTAATGCGGACTCTCAACCCTAGAGCGCAGTTAATCCTCGCTACCCACTCTCCTGAAATCATGGCGGACGTAGAAGACGACAAGATTTTCCGAATATGAACAGGCTCATTCATAGTAGTTCAGCGCTACTCCGCGCTCTCCAAATGTCCGCCGCCCAAGTATTTGTGTTTGTAGAGGGCAAAACGGATGTCTATTTCTACAGCAAAATCTGTAAAGCGGTCTGTGACTCCTTAGCCGTCTCCTACGAGATACATTCTTTACAGCAGTTGGGTGGAAGCGGAGGCAAGTTGGGGCTTTTGGCGTTGCACGACCAACTCGAACAGAACAAATCGCTTGTAGACACGCGATTTGGTAAAACAACGGTCTGCCTATTCTATCTGGATAAGGATACCGAGAGTAGCAGGAAACTCCGGAGGTCAAGGCATATCGCCTATACCTTGTACTACACCCTTGAAAACCACATCTTTTTAGAGGCTAACGTGACAGAGGCTATCAGAATAGCGGCATCTTTGGACACCTCGTACACGCTTCCGAGTAGTAAAGATTTGTGTCGTCTTGCTTCCGTACACTGGAAGGAGTGGGGCAAACTATGTTTACTGGCTTACACAAAAGGAATTGGCAGTGATTGTGGCTACCACAGTAACTCTAGAATCAACACCGAACCGAATGGCTCAATAAGCCAAACAGAATATACCAAATACCAAGGAATCTTGCAAAGCCGTGGTGAGTTATCTCAAAACGATTTTGAT
>JAPLCR010000494.1:4847-5810 GCA_026392135.1 Armatimonadota bacterium | reverse complement strand
ACATATCGCCCTCAATTTGCTCAGGAGGGAGAAGACCTGTAAGAACGGAATTAAGGTCAAAAGAACGAAGGCGGGATGGGATGACAAATATCTTCGGAAAGTTATTGAGAGCTGTTCACATATTTAGATGCGTTTGCCCTGAGTTAACAGTTTGTAAAACAGAATACAGGCAAAAATAGTAGTGTTTTTGTCGAAAATTAATCTTCGGAGGGGGCTTCGCCTACGTTCACGCCTTTTGTAAACGTCTTTGGCGCGTCATCAGGTCCCGCCGCTAGTTCGTACTGCCCATCCCCTGACCTCACATACTTCGCGAAGCCGGCACTAGCTACCTTGCTGTCTTTCAAAATGTCGTTTCGGCTCATAATGTGCCGTTGAGGGAGGCTGATAATGCGCTCTACATCTTGGCGGCAGTAGGGACATACCTTGTAGGCTTCGGCATTAATGTTCTGCCGCGTCCGCATCGTTCCGTTGCAGAGTCCGCACTCGCCGGAAAGGGGGCGATACTCATAGAATGGCATGGGTTATTCTCCTTTGAACCGCCTAACCTTTAATGGCTCCAGCAGTGATACCGCGTGTGAGTTTCTCTTGCAGGAAGGCGTAAACAGCAAGGGTAGGAAGCATGACAATCACCAGCCCCGCAAAGAGGAGACCGAAATTGCTCTTGTTCTGCGCCTGCATTCCAATACTAGCTAGCCCTAGCGGGAGTGTTTTGAGGGTGCTCTTATTCAGAAAGACGAGTCCGAAGAGGTACTCGTTCCACAAACCAAGAAAATTGAAGATAGCAACGGTTACAAGACCCGGCTTAGCAAGCGGCATCATCACATTAAAGAAGATTTTGTATTCACTCGCCCCGTCTATCTGAGCGGCTTCACGCATCTCGCTGGGTAGGGTGCGGAGGAATGCCGTGAGGGTGAATACGGTAAAGGGTAGGCTTGCCGCGATGTAGATGAGGATTAAACCCTC
>JAPLCR010000494.1:2702-4770 GCA_026392135.1 Armatimonadota bacterium | reverse complement strand
ACCCTCGTGCGAGTCGTGCAGAGAGACGGTAAGCTCTCCCTTTCCGAGTAGGCGGGCTAGCGGAGCGAAAGTACGGGTCAAAAACTCGCTCATACTAGAGTATTGGAAGAAGAGCGGAATCAGAATCAACTGCATGGGGATAAGCAGACCGCTCAGAAACAGGTAGTAGATAAAGTTGCGTCCTCGAAACTCAAAGCGGGCTAATACATACGCCGCCATACTCCCCAGTAGAAGTATCCCAAAGAGGCTAATACTCACTACCTTGATGCTGTTGACAAAGTAGAGTCCGAAGTTGTTCTCTGACCACGCTTTGCGGTAGTTCGTTGTGAGAGTTTCGAGGCTTTTTGCACTGGGGGCAGTGATGATTTTGGGCAGGGCAAAAGGTGCATTGTATATCTGTTGGGTGTTCTTCGCGCTGGTATAGAATACCCATATCAAAGGAAACACAACCACCACAAGATAGGCAACGAGAATCACATAGCGTATGCCGCCGCCGAGTGTCCATCTATTTTTAGAGTGCATATTCGCTCCTAGCGCGATGAGGGGTTCGTGAACCGCTAAGCAAGAATAGGCTTAATAACTTCGCCTGCTACATCCGTAAGGCGAAAATCGCGTCCCTGAAAGCGATAGGTGAGGCGTTTGTGGTCGATGCCCATCATTCGCAGAAGAGTCGCCTGAAAATCATGAACATGGACAGGGTCTTTGACGATATTATAAGAGTAGTCGTCGGTCTCACCATAGCTCATACCCGGCTTAACGCCCGCCCCCGCCATCCATACCGTAAAGCACCTACCATGATGGTCGCGCCCCGCTTTTGGGTCGTCTAGCTTCCCCTGACTGAAGACAGTGCGCCCAAACTCTCCCGCCCATACCACAAGCGTATCATCAAGCATACCTCGCTGTTTGAGGTCTTTGATAAGCGCGGCAGTGGGCTGGTCGGTGTCTTCGGACTGCATCGAGATTTCACGAATTAGGTTGCCGTGCGTATCCCAACCGACATGAAAAAGCTGGATAAAGCGCACTCCGCGCTCCGCAAGCCTCCGCGCCAGAAGGCAGTTCCTGGCGTAGCTTCCCGGTGTGTTTACGAACTTCCCGTAACTCTCAAGGGTCTGCGGCGACTCTTTAGACAAATCCACAAGGTCTGGCACGCTAGTCTGCATACGGTACGCCATTTCGTACTGGGTGATACGGGTAGAGATTTCGGGGTCTTGTGTCTCTTGATGATGGAGAGTGTTCATCTTCCCAAGGTCGCTAAGAAGGTCACGCCGCGCTCCTGCGGAGACACCGTGTGGATTGGAGAGGTAGAGAACGGGGTCGCCTGCCGCTCGAAACTTGACTCCCTGATATTTGGAGGGCAGAAAGCCGCTCCCCCAGTAGTAGTCGAAGAGTAGCTGCCCGCAGGTTCCGTGCCTGTCTCGCGAAAGCATTGCGACGAAGGCGGGTAGGTCACGGTTTAGCGTACCAAGCCCGTAGGAGAGCCACGCTCCTGCGCTCGGACGACCGGGCTGTTGCCCTCCCGTCAGAAAGAGGCACATTCCGGGGGCGTGGTTAATCGCCTCGGTGTGCATGGATTTGATGAAGCAGAGTTCGTCGGCGACGGTGGAGAGATGCGGTAACAGACTGCTCAACCATGCCCCCGACTGCCCGTGTTGCTTAAACTGAAAGTGGCTCGGCTGAATCATCATCTTTTGCCCCGCCGTCATGGTGGTGAGGCGTTGCCCGTTGCGTACCGATTCTGGTAACTCTTGCCCTCTAAATTTTTCGAGTAGGGGCTTGTAGTCGTAGAGATCTACCTGTGAAGGTGCGCCCGACTGCGACAAGAAAATGACTCGCTTGGCTTTGGGCGCGAAGTGAAGCACTTTCAAGGCAGGGTTACCAAAGGCGGTATTCTGAAGCCCCTGCGCTCCCGCTTCATCCGCGAGAAGGCTCGCAAGAGCAGCGGCTCCGACCCCAGTGCCCAACTTCCCTAAGAGTTCGCGCCGTGTGTAGTCTAGGTGTTGTTCTAAGATGGGTTTCATGTCGTATGGAGTACCCCTTCATACAAAAAAGAGAAGATACACTCTCTATT
>JAPLCR010000494.1:0-2679 GCA_026392135.1 Armatimonadota bacterium | reverse complement strand
TCCACCCGCCCCCCAATTACCTTCTGTTAAAGCTCTCAACAAAACAACTCCTTCACAGCCTCTACCAGAAAAGGGCATAAGCCATCACTCCTGAGTAACCTGGAGCAGTCCTAGCCTTAATCAAGCCTTTTGCTCTTAATACGAGTACTGTGTACCTCGACGAGTTAGGCAAGCTTGGCAACGTTGTAGCCGCTAACTCTGCCCCAGCACTTCACACAAAACAGTGCGAACATCCACCCCTTCCGCAGAGGACACGACGCGCTTACTCTCTGCATCAAGATAGGACATGGCAAACTTGAACGGCAACTCCACACGGTACGGAGAAAACTCTCCATGCCGCGCATTTTCCAACGCCCGAATCGCGCCAGCTTGCGCCCGCGCTAACACCTCCGATTGCGGAAAGCACACCGCGCCCTCTCGCGTCACGGCAATTTTTGTGATGACGCTCTCAATCTTTCCGAGTAGTGCCTTCGCCTCTAGTGCCGTCTTATCGTCGCCCGTCACCAGAGCAACAGGAACTCCAAACGCACCGCCAATAAGCGCATCTACTGCTATCTCGCCGACCTCTACATCGTTGATGAGAAAGCGGGTATCATCGGCGGATCTCCAAGTATGGTCGAGAACCGCATCAGGAGTTCCCGCCTGTGCATGATAGCCTACCAGAAACAGCGCGGAGAACGACTTGTCTAGCCCCGGAAAGCGGGTCGGGCGGGTTCGCCCCGACACAAAGCGAACTTCGTGGGGAAACGCATCCCAACGCATATTGGCTCCGCTTCCATGTGCGTCCTTCACCCAGACCTCTTTCGCCCCTGCCTCCATTGCACCCAGAACATAGGCGCAGACCTCACTCTCCATCCAGCGACACGCAACCTCGTATTCGGGCGTTCCCGCTTGTACCTGCACAGGGCGCACAACGCCCCCGATGCCCTCCATATCCACCGAGATGTAGACTTTCATTGTCCGCGCCTCCTCCATAAAGATTTGTCATCCTCTTCGCGAGAGTAGGATGAAGTTCCTGCTTCTATTGACGACGGGCTATAAAACGAGAACTAGGGAGTTCTCTCGTGTTCCTCCCCGCTCTCAGGCAGTTCACGCAGATGCAGGATGGGAGAGGCTAGAAGGAAAACGAGTGCAATTAGGGGGCCGCACATAGTCATTAACAGGGTGAGGCGCAGACCAATCCAAACACCTAAAAGCCCGCCGACCACCGCGCCTATAGGAGCCAAGCCCTCAATAAGGAAGCCCATGCCCGCATGAACGCGCCCTTGCAATCGTGTCGGGATTACCGACTGCCGTAGGCTCATTACGTTCATGTAGAACCAGCCCGTGGGAATATCTCCTACCAACTGCATAAAGCCTAGAACCAGAGTGCAAAACCAGATGGAGCCGTGTAGAGCGTATATCACTGCACCGTCCCAAGAGCCCAAAACAAGCCCCACAAGAATCACCTTGCCCACGCCGAAACGCCGGGTCATTTTTGTATTTACACTGGCGCTAACGAGTTTCCCTATGCCTCCTAGCCCTACCAACACGCCTACAACTCCCGGTGAAATATGCAGATCTCGCACTAGAAAGAGTAGATAGAGCGAAGCGAAGAAATTCCCAAAGAAGCTCAGGCTCGCCATCATCAGCACAAGGCTTCGTAAAATCGCATGGCGGCGGATGTAGCGAATACCCTCTAATAACGTCGCCCAGCCCTCCGTTTCCGGCGTTTCCGGACTCTTTTCGGCTACCTTTATGTTCCAAAAGCAGAGGGCGGAGAAGAGATAGGAGAGGCTGTCTAGAACGATGGCAAAAGGCGCAGTAAGCCACTGAACCAACGTTCCCGCTAACGCGGGCCCCGAAATCTCGGCAATCGCTTCGCTTGCGCTGAGGTGGCTATTGGCGGAGACCAGCTCCTCTCGCGTTACAATGGAGGGCAGAAAGGCGCGTTCTGCTACCTGAAAGCATACGGTGAAAGCCCCCGTAAGAACGCCTATGGCAATAAGAAACCCCATGCTCAAATGCCCCGACCAGATACAGAGGGGAATTAGCCCTAAGAGTAGAGCGCGGGCAATGTCTGAAATAATGAGAATGGGGCGGCGCGGCAGTCTGTCCACCCAAACGCCCACAGGAAGGCTCAACACAAAGAACGCGACCCCCTGCGCCCCCTGTAGAAGCCCCATCTGAGCGGGGTTGGCGTTCAAAAGGGTGAGCGCCGTTACTGGTATCGCCAAACCTGAGATGTCAGAGCCAAAAAGAGAGACCATCCTCCCCATCCAGTTCAGCCGAAAATGGGGATGTCGCCATAAGTTCATGAATCTAGTTCGCTTTCTGCTCACTGTTCTGAGTTCTACGGCTATGTCGCTTTGCGTGCTGCCGTTGATAAAGATGAGTTCAGGGTCGCCGCTCTTCACATAACCTCACCCAACCTCTCCTTCGCAAAGGAGAGGAGCCTTGGTGCTATGCTATTTGAGGGGATTGCGGCACTACTCTAGAGAGGGCTGTGTTGTGTTTTTTTGCGCTTTTTCGCGTATTTCGCGGTTAGTTCCCGATAGAGTGAACTCTTAGGGACTTACTCTGGAATAAGTCTTCCAGTTGAAAACCAGAAGCCCTCACCCCCGTCCCCTCTCCCAATTCTGGGCGAGGAGTGACTAGGGCGGAAGACGACTCCGTTGGGCGATAGTCTCCCTTTCCCTA
>JAPLCR010000244.1:11858-23212 GCA_026392135.1 Armatimonadota bacterium | reverse complement strand
GAGTACACTACCACATATCCAGCCTTTTAAGGAGAAAATAAGAGGAAGCATTTGAATAGGATTGCTCTCGCATTTACAGTTGCATTCGTATTGGTAGGGGGGGGCAGTGTTTGCATCTGTTTCTCTGCAAACAGGATCGGCTAGTATAACTGCACCGACATCCATCACCACATGGTATAACAGTATTGGCGTGCCATTCGATACCGACCATTCTATCACTGTAGGACACTCAGTCTCAGCGCAACCTGAATCTTGCACATGGAATTTTATTAATGGTTTCAGCACCGTTACAATGGCCTCTATGAGTGGAACCATGACTTGGGCGGTTAATGACACAAATCCTCAAACAGTTACACAAACCTTAGCTAAGGTGAGCCATTCTATGCCTCTTGGCTTGAACGTTGCTTTTGCTAAGGTAAAGTACAACGGTTCCGTCCCCACGCCAACCAGTCAATACACCAAATATGAGAATTTGTAACTACTCAGCCCTCACCCTGCCCTGCGGGCATCCCTCTCCCGATTCGGGAGAAGGACTTGTACATGGAGGTGATCCTGCTGTTCTCCATGAGATAAGCCTGAGTAGTTACGAGAATTTTACGGTAGTCCCATAGTTTTCCGTACGCTCTACTGTAAATGTGGCTAGGGTTGCTATTCTAACAGTGAGTAGTGACCCTCATTTTCGAGAACGAGGTGATAAATGCTTCCACTATTTTTCGTCACGCCAGCAATAACCCAAGCCATCGCTACTCAAACACCTCCTGCCCTCGCCCTTGTCACCAATGAAGGGGACACCCGTCTTAATACAAAAGTCTCTGTAAAGTGCAAACGCCTCCCCCTGAGCGATGTTTTGCAGACTCTACAAGCGGAATCGGGGGTCGCGCTAAAAGTAGAAGATAAGCGTGTCGCGAAACGCCTCGCTTCCGTCCTCACCACTCAACTTCCCCTCTATCGTATCCTAAGCAATATCAGCAAGGTGTGCAATTTGACATGGGTAGTTCGAGAAGTGAATGGAGAGAAGCAGTATCTACTTCATGAAAGCGCAAAAAACCGCAAGTATGTCCGCGACCTCAATGATGCGGGGCTGGAGAGCGTTCTGCAAAAAATCCGTCTGGCACGTCAGTATTTGCGACTCTCTAAAGAGGAGATAACGAAACGCGCCCAAACTGGAGACAGTATCGCTCAAGACTTTCTCAAGTATGACTTTGCGCGTGATGAGATAGCCCTACTTACTCTCTTAAATGAGGATGGCATAGCCCAACTGCGCGACCATGAGACCATCGTCCTTACCTACGACCAACTCTCACAGGAGGCGCGGCAAGGGCTGGAATCCTACTGCCGCTACGATTATGAGAAGACAAAGAGAAGTGTGGAGACGGCGAATAACAATGTAGACTTTGTGAGTAAGTACGGTATCCTCCCTGAACCCAAACTCCAACTCCCAAAACAAGACTCCCTCACCCTTCGTTATACAGCAGACGGAGAGGGGCTTTCTACAAAAGTACAGATGTTCTATCAGGACGGACTGCACACAATCGAGATGACATATCCTTATACTACAGATACCCCAGACACACTCTGGTTTCCTCAGATGGAGGCGCGGGCAAAGCGTAACCTAAGAAAGGAGTATAGTGCAGAACACGTGAAAATCAGGGAAGACAGCCAAACAAGCGGCGAAGATTTTGGGATGTTCTTGGCACAACTACACGAGCAGACCCGCCTGAATCTTTTCGCGGATGCCTATCCTGCGTCCACCCATTTCGACCTTGTGAAGACAGGGCTAACGTTCTCCTATGATGAAGGAACTCGCTTGAGTAGTATTCTTGGCGGTTGCGGTATCTGGCAACGGAACTATTGGCAAGAGGGGGCGAGTGGCAAAGAGGTACTTTTTCTTCGTAAGGACTGGTACCTTCTACAAGACGATAGCAAAGCGGAATCGCTATTAGCACGTCTTCAAGCGAAGCGAGACCGCACACAGCCCTTCACGCTTGAAGACTATGCAGAGTTATCACTCCTCCCAGCCGCTCAAAGAGAGCGTGTAGCAAGCCCTCTGAAGGTAGAGAAGTCCTACGTAGGCGTACTCAAATTTTATATCACTCTCACTTCGGCGGAGAAGCGGCTACTTTGCGGTCAAGGGCTAACAAGAGCAACTCTTCCCTCTAGCAAATGGCGGGGCTTCGAGGGCATCATGCGGCTATGGAACATTACGCGCACAGATACCGCACTCCAAACCGCACGTCTCAAACTCAATGCAAGTATGCAGAGGAGTTTTTTTATTGCTGAGTTGGTTCAAGCCGATGGCTCAATCACTGAGAAGCAACTTTTTTATCTTGACGGACTACCCGCCGAGCAAACTTCTAAAAGGAATAAATAACTAATGTTTTTCGTAACGCTATCTCTTCTTTTGATAGGGTGTCCGATGCAGGATGTCCCCGCACCAACTACCCAAAACGCGCAGTCCATCAAGCGGTATCAGGTAACGCTCCGCGTAATACGCCCTACATGGAGAAAACAGCCGACAGTAGAGGAGATGAAAACGGGCAGAGGAAAGTATACCGCCGTTCTATCGAACATATTTCATCCGAAAGACTTAAACTCAGATGTGGAGCTTCTATCTAAGCTCAATAAATTTAACCCTGAGTTTAAGTTCGAGAAGTTCCAAAACAAAAGGAGTTTCACTTTAGCGGCGGATACGATTTGGGTAGCCCCAAAAGATTTTAGCCTGAACGACTTCCAGTTCGCGCTCATCCAGAACAAGCTTGAGCTCCTTGATATGAATAGACCTGCGGCAGGCACAGTCATCACGTTGGGGAAACCAATACCCACGCCTCACCCCTCGCTATCAACTCCTCAATCGCAATATCCGCCAAATGTTCGAAAACAGATTGAAGAAGATGGCAAAGTGATACTTATGAGGACGGCGACCCTCAACAGCCTTGTGGAGGGTAAAAAGAGAGAATACTTACGGATACTCGGCGGCGGTGCTTACATTATCGAGAAGAATGCTACTACCTGTATCACATACCAGGTGAATGCGTATTGGATAAATGGTAAGGTCGCCTTTAACCCTTCGGATGTCGTTCTGCTTACTGTTTCAGATGCGAAATAGGGCTACTCCGTGTGATAACGCCGTACTGCCCGTAAATAGCGCAAATAGTAAGCGTCTACCAAAGAGGTCATTCCAACCCCGTAACGGCTCGAGGCGTGAATAAAATTACCTCCGCCGATAGCCATGCCAACGTGTGTGATTCCTCTATTGCGCGGGTCGCTCTCGCTTCCAAAGAAGAGCAGGTCGCCCTCCCGTATTCCACTGTCTAGCGGTACAGCCTCCAAACACGGCGCGGAGGCTTGCAAGTAGGCATCTCGCGGCAACACTATGCCAAAGTAACGATAGACAGCCTGAACGAAGCCGGAGCAGTCGAAGCCGAACGGCGTACTACCGCCCCAAAGATAGGGTATGCCCACCCACTCTTTAGCGATAAGCACCGCCTTCTTGCCATCAAATACGAGAAGACCTCTCTCCTCCAAAGTGTCTTGCCTTTTCACATAGTATTTGCGGGGGGCGTTTCGGGAAGGAAGATACACAGGAACGAGTGTTCCATACCACTTTGGGCAAACAATCACGGAGCCAAAAACAAGTTGCGTCAGCACAGCAGTATGAGGTTCAGGAGTGTAGCGCACCGCAGTGGTTGAAGCGATAACGCGCAGTTTTGTTTCGTTCTCACCTACCTCTCCCCACCACCTTTCGCCCTCCTCATAGGGAAGTATGAACTCAGAATAAGCCCACCCTGCATAGCCGTCTTCCGTTCCGACAAGCCAGAACGCACCGGTCTTCTGCTTTAACTCCACTGTCTCTCCCAAGAGAGCTTGGCTTACCATTTCGCTCTTTGCATCTGCCTCCGCTCGTAACGCAACTACATTGTGAGTGACTACTCCATATCTCTGCATCAAACATCTCCTGAAATACAAAATAGAGGTAAGGCACTGCCTTACCTCCGTGGTGCTTCATCCTGATGAATTTTAATACTCCGCAAACGCCTAACGGAACCAAGTTGGAACTACTGCTCACCCTGCCTCTCCTGAACTTATACAAAGGACGGGGTGGGGGATGGGGTACGTAGCGAACTAGGACTTAGCAATCATGTCCAGAATCTGCTGGGCTTTCTTTTTTAAGCCTTCCGGGACACCCGGGGTGGAAGAGGCTTTTGTCAAGTAGCCCTTAGCGGAGACCTTATCTTTGCGAGTCATCGCACAGATACCTAAACTAAAGTTTGCAAAGGCTCTGTCCATAGGTGCTTCTGCACTTGCCAGTGCCTTTACAAAGAGCGTTTGGGCTTTGGTAATATTGCCGTTCTGTGCGTAGTTCTGCCCTAGCATATTGTAGAGCATAGATAACTCCTTATCTTTAGGCGAGTTTTTTGCAAGAGCGATTGCCACCTGTTCTGCCTCTGGTAGCCTCCCCGCCTCTAACCATGTTTTCGCTAGCTGACGTGCGTTCGCACTATCTTTCGGGTTGCTTTTGAATTTTGCTTGCCAGATAGGTAGGTTCTTGTGGATGTCTACTGTGTGCTGCATATCCTCCGAAAACTCTTTGGGCGGCATATAGCCCGATGCGTGTACCGTAGTGCCATCTGGTTTCAAAAAGAGAATCGTGGGCAACTTCGTCACATTATACTTAGTTGCGGCTACAGTTCCCTGCCGCGAATCCTCTACATTCAGCTTGACCATAAGGATGTTTTTTGCCGCGTTCACAACACGCGGGTCGGGGTAAACATCTTTGTCTAGCCGCTTGCACCAGACACAGCTGTCCGAATAGAAGTCAACCATCACCAGTTTATTCACTTTTTTTGCCTGCACAAGCGCATCTGTCAAGGAACCAGACCAACGTATCTGTTCCCCTGCCTTCGCCTGTAGCCCGCTTAATAGCACAACGCACACAAGCGCAAAGCGTGTTATCGTTCGCATCTCTAATCTCTCCTTAAAAACCAAGTACTGTTACTTCTCTACTACTGTATCCTCTAACGCTATAATACCCCGCAAAAGTTCCCACCGAAATATTCTCTCCTTAGTTTCCTCCGTTTTCTTGACGGCGGGCGTAGAAAAAGGTGTATACTCACGTATTATAAGAGGAATGTATCTGCTATCTCATCGCCGTCAAGAAGGGTCTCAAGTATGAAAGGGTTACTACCTACGCTTCGCAACATCGGGGGACTTGTTCTCCTCCTCTCGCTCTCCGTGCCATCTCACGCGGAAGACTGGACGCAGTGGCGCGGTCCAAATCGCAACGGAATTTTGAACGCTCAGAGCCTCCGTTTCCCTATTAACACTGCCGCAATCAAACAGGTTTGGAAGTTCAATACAGGCAAAAGCTACTCCGCAGTCACCATTCAAGGAAACCTTGCCTACACTATGGGCGAGAGCGAGGGGAAAGACACGCTCTTCTGTATCAATGTTAAGACCGGAAAACCCGTCTGGGTATACTCCTATCCTCATACCAAGCGCGAGTTCGGCGGCGACCCAAACCCCACTGCGACGACCTCCACGCCCATTCTGTTCGAGAAGAGGGTCTATGCTATTAGTCGCGAGGGAGTGGCGTTCTGCCTCGACTCCGCGAAAGGCGACTTTATCTGGAAGACCAATCTTGCTAAAGAGACGGGCGCAACAGCTCCTCAATGGGGATACTCTGCCTCTCCACTGGTAGATGGCACACGTATCCTTTTCAATATGGGACACCATGGTGTTGCTGTAGACCGTAGAACCGGAAGCGTACTCTGGAAGTCAAGCGGCGGCTCGTCCGGCTATGCCACCCCTACCGCCTACACCGTTGGCGACCAAAAGGGAGTCGCGTTTTTCAATGGTGACGGTGTAGTCGGTTTGGACAGCGAGACGGGCAAAATTTTCTGGGAGCATACATGGAAAACGCGCTTTGGCGTGAACGCGATTGACCCCGTTTTCTATAAGGACAGCTTCTTTATCTCTGCCTACGACAGTATTCAAGAGTAGACACCTTCAGAACACCTTCGTCAACCCCATCTTGATAGGCGACTACCTTTACGGAAACAGCAAGGGGCGACTGCTCTGCATGGATATGCGAACAGGCGAATCGACGTGGGACTCGCCCGGTCTCGGTAATGGAACCGTTCTCGCTGTTGGAAACCACCTCATCGCTCTGAGTGAAAAGGGTGAACTGATTATCGTGGCGGCAGACCCAACTAAGTATGTCGAGGTCTCTCGCACGAAAATTATCGACGGGCAGTGCTGGGCGCACGCTACCCTTGCAAATGGCAAACTCTACTGCCATACAGTGGATGGCGACCTCTACTGCATAGATTTGGCGGGTAAGTAGCTAGGATACTGAACCTTCCAGCGCCCCTCTTCACCTGATATGGAGAAGAGGGGCGTTTTTGACAAGTTGCCCCATTGCCAAACGACTTCCTCAAAGGAGACGAGACGAGTGACAAAACCCAAAGAGAGAGCTAAAGTCAAACCAACTCTGGAAGCACCCCGAAACACAAAGTTTTCTATTAACGGAGTGATGGGGGAGCGTATTAGAGCGAATCAGGAGAGCTGGCTACTGCAAGCACCAACGGCGAACCCTGCCATGCTCCAGATGTTTCGAGATAGAGATAGACTGCCGCGCCGTAAACTACTCCCTTGGTCTGGGGAGTTCGCGGGGAAGTATCTTCTTTCCGCCGTACAGGGCTACCGCTTGACCCGTGATGAGCGTCTCCGCAACTACCTTGAAGGGTTTGTCGCTGAGCTTGTCGCAGTACAAGATGCCGACGGCTATTTGGGCGCTCACCCTCTAAGCGAACGCCTGACAGGCAAAACCTACGACGGACACGCGCTCTGGGATTTGTGGGGGCACTATCACTGTATGCAGGGACTCCTACTCTGGTATCAGGAGACAGGGGACGAAGCGGCGTTGAACACCGTGTGCAGGGCGGCTGATCTTATCTGCTCGGTTTTCCTGAACACAGGGAGGCGAGCGGTACACGCAGGCGCAGAAGAGATGAATCTTGCCATAAGTCACATACTCTGCCTACTCTATAAGGAGACGGGAAACGAGCGTTATCTGGAGATGACACGAGAGGTTGAACAGGATTGGCAGACACCCCCAGCGGGCGACTACCTTCGTACCGCGCTTCAAGGAGTAGAGTTTTTCAAAACACCAAAGCCGCGTTGGGAGAGCCTACCCAGCATTCAAGCTATTGCAGAACTCTACCTCATCACAGGCAAGGAGCAGTATCTACAGGCGGTGCAACATATATGGCGTAGCATTCGAGATTATGACCGTCACAATACGGGCGGTTTCTCTTCGGAGGAGCAGGCTGTCGGCAACCCCTACGACCCTCGACCTATTGAGACGTGTTGTGTTATCGCATGGCAGGCTCTCTCTATAGATATACTACGTATTACCGCCGATTCGACCATCGCAGATGAGATAGAGCTTACAACACTCAACGCTCTACTCGGCGCACAGCATCCTTCTGGGCGTTGGTGGACGTACAATACGCCAATGGACGGCGTGCGTAAAGCCTCCGCCCACGACATCGTTTTTCAGGCGCATCAGGGTGCGCCAGAGCTGAACTGCTGTTCGGTCAATGCGCCGCGTGGAACAGGCTCGCTCTCCGATTGGGCAGTAATGGAGACAGAAAAAGGAGTAGCGGTCAATTTCTACGGGGTAGGGAGCGTTCGCATTGAAAAAGAGAATGGGGAGAGTGTAACCCTAACACAAACCACGGACTACCCTATTGGAGGAGAGATTAAGATACATATTGGACTAGAACAGGCGCGTCTCTTTCCTCTGCTCTTGCGAATACCCGCATGGTCGCGTAACACAACCGTGACGGTCAATGGAGAGGCTATCTCCGACGTTCAGGCAGGGAGTTATCTCATTTTGGAGAGGGAGTGGAGAGAGGGAGATACTATTCACCTCTCTCTGAACATGGGACTACATTTCTGGGCAGGGCAGCGGGAACAGGCAGGGAGGGTTTCGCTCTATAGAGGTCCTCTACTACTTACTTACGACCAGCGTTTTAACACGATGGATCCTGAAGAGGTTCCAGCACTCGACGCACGGCACGTGGCGTATACTACGGAGATATACCGAGGCTCCCTTGCACCCTGGATTCTACTTCGATTTCCCACTGCGACGGGGCTTGACCTGTATCTATGCGACTTCGCCAGTGCCGGAGCCGCCGGCACGTTCTATCGCTCGTGGATAGATTGGGGCGGAGAGGCACTGGAAGGGGCAGTGTCACCTTTTGCCGTAACGCTACAATAGAAAGCGGCGGGCGGCTCCTTCGAGTCGTCTGCCGCTTTTTTTGTCATAGAGATATTCGTGCCTAGTGTTGTACGAAATTCACTTTCTGTGCCGGAGTGTTAGTCCTACTGCTTTGAACATAAGCCGCCAGTTTCACCAGCAGTTTTTGTTGTTCGGCTTGTGCCTGTTTCATCGAAGCCAACTCCGCTTTAAGTGAGGCTATCTCGGCTCTATGCGCGGTATTGAGAACCTCAACACGACCATGCTCTTTCTGTAGTTGGCTCAAGAGCATCGGTGTCAGCAGGTGATAGTAGACAGTGAAAGGCTTTCCAGCTTTGTCGTACTGCACGAGGTCAGGGAAGACCTTCGCCACCTCTTCCGCGATAAGCCCGTACTGTAGAGGATGAGCACCCGTCTCATCGGCGGTCTTGTAGCGGAAAGTCACGGGGCGTAGTTGGAGCAGTTTGTCGCTCACGTTGCCCATACTCTTGATATCGTTCTTGAAACGTCGAGAGGATGTCACCGTTCCGAGCTGACCTTTCGAGTTAATGTAGACGGCTACACCTCCGCTTGCGGTTACGCCGCTAATCCCCGCTATGTAGGTGGAAGTCTGCGTTCCAGTGGTTCCGATACGAATGACTCCGGTATCTGCGGCAAGCCCAAGGTTGCTGATAGAGATATTGTTGCTTCCGGTAGTGGCATTGTAGCCCGCTTGATAGCCGATGCCAACATTGTAGTTGCCCGTCGTATTGCTATAGAGCGTATTCACACCGAAGCCAGCGTTGCTACTCCCTGTTGTGTTGGAGTAGAGCGCATTGTATCCTTCTGCCGAGTTACTCGCCCCCGTTGTGTTCGCAAGTAGAGTAGAGTAGCCGTTTGCAGAGTTATTAGAGCCGGTCGTGTTCTTATTAAGAGAATAGACTCCGTTCGCTGTGTTGCGGTTTCCTGTGGTGTTGGCAGCAAGGCTCAGCACGCCGCTCGCCGTGTTGTAGAACCCAGTAGTATTGGCTTGAAGTGTAGAAGCACCTGCCGCGGTGTTCCCGTTTCCGCTCGTGTTTGCACCGAGTGCTTGGTAGCCGTTCGCAGTGTTGTTGGCACCCGTCGTGTTGGCAATAAGCGCATAGTAGCCATGTGCAGCATTGTTGCTACCTATCGTGTTGGCGAATAGAGCATTGTAGCCGGTAGCGGTGTTGCTACCACCTGTCGTATTCTTGTAAAGCGTGTTGGAGCCAGTCGCAGTATTATAGTTACCTGTTGTGTTCGACGTGAGTGCGTATACGCCGTTCGCGGCGTTGTAGCTACCTGTTGTGTTAGAATACAGTGCATAGTAGCCGTTTACGGAGTTGTAACTACCCGTCGTGTTGGCAAAAAGGCTGTACATACCAATCGCTGTGTTTTGAGAGCCTGTTGTGTTAGTAAAGAGGGAGTTTACGCCGCTCGCAGTATTGTTGTTACCCGTTACGTTGCTAGAGAGGGCATTAAAACCATGCGCGGTGTTATAACTGCCCGTTGTGTTCGCGAAAAGGGTGTACCCGCCATCTGCTGTATTGTAGAAGCCTGTTGTGTTAGCGGTAAGTGCATATGTCCCATTCGCAGTGTTGTAACTACCCGTTGTATTCACAAAGAGCGATTTGAAACCGATTCCTGTGTTGTTTATACCCGTTGTAATCGTCGAGAGTACTCCATACCCAATCCCAGTATTCGTCGCATTCGCAGCGGCGTTGTTAGTAGCACCTCCAGAACCAAAAAAGGTCTGTGCTGAGGCAGGGTGTGAGGCGAACAGTAGGGCAGTTAGGAGCGCACCGCGTAGAGAGGAATCGATATGCGATCTTCTGATTTTCATTTTCATTTCTAAATCCTTTAGAGTCTTATGTTTGTTGGTTGAGAACATGAAGGTAGTACATCACAAGCGGATACGGTGTACTGAGTTCATTGATAACATTGTAAGCGGTTAGTGTGACGGGAGCGTTAACATTTGATGGGTAATTACGTTACAAAGACGCTATTCGTCGACAAAACCATACGGTGTTGAGAAGAACAGGCTGTTTTGGTGCAGGGATAACGAGGGATAACGGCGAACCTTCTTCTGTGAATTTCACATAAACTTGAAGGAGCTATCCCAAACGATGAAACTTGTTCGATTTCAAACCAGTGGAAACGTCTCTCTCGGTGCCCTTGTAGACGACAACACTGTTGTAGACTTCAGTGCCGCGGACCCTACCCTACCCACCTCTATGAAGGCTCTCCTTGCGCTTGGACCCGCTGGGTTACAAAAAGCAGTTGCTGCCATTACAAACGCACCCGATAGCGCAAAAATCCCGCTCTCCAGTGTCCAACTCCTCGCGCCCGTCGGCGACGCGCAGAAGATACTCTGCATCGGTCAGAACTACCGTGACCACTGTATAGAGCAGAACCAACCTATTCCCGAAAGTGCCATTCTCTTCTCAAAATACCCCACCGCCCTAAACGACCCCGACGGCGTGGTACGCATCCCCAAACTCGCGAAGCAGGTAGACTACGAGGCGGAACTCGCTGTAGTTATCGGCGGCGCGGGTGGCGGCGGACGCTATATTCCCGTTGAAGAAGCTCTGAACCACGTTGCGGGCTATATGTGCGCCAACGATGTCTCCGCACGCGATATTCAGTTTGCCGACAAGCAGTGGGTGCGCGGTAAAAGTCCCGATGGCTTCTACCCTACAGGTCCCTACCTCCTTACCGCTGACGAAGTGGCAGACCCGCACGACCTAGATATTTCGCTCACACTCAACGGGCAGACGATGCAGACCTCCAACACAAGCAACCTCATCTTCAATGTCCCGTTCCTCATCTCCTATCTATCACAGACGATGACCCTGTTGCCGGGCGACATCCTTTCTACCGGTACGCCCGGTGGAGTCGGGATATTCCGCAAACCGCCCATCCTTCTCAAACAGGGCGACACGATGTCGGTAACGATAGCGGGGCTAGGCACATTGACGAATACTGTAGAGGAAGACTAGGCGAGGAGGAGTTTTGTTCGCCTGAGCGAAATGGAACTACCTTCGGTATAGCCCCTCTCCAAGTCGGAGAGGGGCATCCTATAATGGGGAGG
>JAPLCR010000244.1:0-11844 GCA_026392135.1 Armatimonadota bacterium | reverse complement strand
GAGAGGGGCATCCCCATAATGGGGAGGAGTTAGTATTTGAAACGTGTCGTAAGCATCAGCCTCGGTTCGTCCAAACGCAATAAGAGAGTCAATGCAACCCTTTTCGGAGAGGAGTTTGAGATTGAGCGTGTAGGAACCGACGGCGACAAAGCAAAATACAGACAACTCATCGCAGACCTCGACGGCAAGGTGGACGCTTTCGGGGTGGGCGGAACCGATTTGTACGTCTACGCCAACAACCGCCGCTACACCATGCGCGATAGCGTCACCCTCTTCAAAGCCGCAAAGAAGACCCCCTACGTTGATGGAAGCGGACTCAAAAACACGCTAGAGCGAGAAACTGTCGCCTATCTACAAGAGAAGGGTATCGTAGATTTTACGCAGAAGCGTGTGCTACTCGTCTGCGCGGTAGACCGCTTTGGAATGGCGGAAGCGTTGGCGAAACGGGCGAAGAGCATCGTCTTTGGCGACATGATGTTTAGCCTAGGGATACCAATCGCGATACGCTCGTGGGGCGCAGTTCAGAGGCTGGCGCGTCTTGTTCTACCTGTAGTAGTTCAATGCCCCATAGAGTGGCTCTACCCGACGGGGGAAAAACAGGACAAAAACACCCCTAAGTGGCAGAAATACTACGCGGAAGCGGATGTCATCGCGGGAGACTACCACCTCATTGGGCGGTATATGCCGGAAGATTTGAAGGGCAAGATAGTGCTCACCAATACCACTACCGCGGAGAACGTAGAGGAGTTGAAGCGGCGCGGCGTTCACCTCCTAATCACGACAACCCCTGTCTTCGAGGGACGCTCCTTCGGTACAAACGTGATGGAGGCAGTACTTGTCACTCTCCTAAACAAGCCGCCAGACCAACTCACCCCAGAAGACTACTTCCGCAAACTGCAAGAGCTAGACTGGAAGCCTACCGTACAGGAGTTGAATTCGGCATAACGCTAGCCACGCACAAGATGTCTATCCTGCAATCTGTGGCGTAATTTTCCAGATATTTGCTAAAAATATCAATATTGCACACTGAAGATTTTGAAGCCTAGTTTTGATTGCAGGAGTATAATAGAGTGAGGATAGATATACAGTACTCCTCACCCCGCTCTCGGAGGGTTTTCCTGAGATTTTTGGGAGAAAAAGAACGATGTCGGTCTTTATCACCTTACTCGTCATAGGGTTGGCAGGCTTGGTGTTTATGGCGATACCAGCGTTTGGGCATCATGGAGATATAGGGCACGGAGGTGCTGACGCGGGGCACCTCGCTGCACACCCTGCCCATACACACGCTACCACGCACCACATACAAGGGCATCACGATGCCTCTGCCCCCAACGCCCCTACAGGCGCGTTCTTGGGGCTACTCCCCTCCCCGCGCACTCTCTTCAGCCTCCTCACTTTCTATGGGGCGTTCGGGAACCTATTTCAGCAGTACTTTCATCTGGCAATAGGTCTCTCCGCGCTACTGGCGTTAGTTCCTGCCTATCTCATTGAGCGTTGTGTCGCGACTCCCCTCTGGAACCTCTTAATGGGTTTTGCGGCGCAACCTGCCCAGCCTATGCAGAGCCTACTCTTAAAGGAGGCGGAGGCGATATCGCATTTCACGAATGGCAAGGGGATGGTCAAGGTGATACACGATGAGCGGGAGGTGCAGTTTCTGGCGCAGTTGTCTCCAGAGCAGGCGAACATCCCTATACGTGTAGGAACAAAGCTACGGATTGAAGAGGTCAACACGGAGCAAGAGCGTCTTACCGTACGGTTAGAGTAAGGTGAACTGAGCGTATTCGGGAGCGTCAACGAAAGACTGCCTCCCACTTTGTGAGGTGCGTGGCAACCTCGGAACCACGCAAAGGTGACTAAAATGGATCCTATTGTTCTAGTAGTTGCAAGTGTTTTTGGGGCGTTGCTTCTTATTGGTATGATACTCGTCACATTTCTACGAAGCGTAGACGCTGGTGAGATTCTACTGGTGAGTTCGTTAGGTGGAAAGCGTTCAACCTATCGAGGACCTTGTAAAGCGTTCGTCGTCCCTGTCTTCAATCAGGTACGCGTTATCCCTTCACAGGCGATAAACGTAGACATCGAGATAACCGACCAGACGGCAGACTTAGACGCACAGGGCAAGCTTGCCCCCGTAAAGGTGACGGTCAAAGCCTCCGCCATTGTAAGCGTAGGCGAGAGCGAAGCGATGGTCAACACGGCGGCAAACAAGTTCTTCTCTAAAACGCAGTCCGAACAGTTAGCGACACTCACCGATGTTCTCTCTTCGGCGGGACGGCGCGCCACCAACCTGCTTCGCCACGATCAGTTATTCAACGCACGCTCTCCCTCCTTACCGGTGGCGCAAGCCGCGCCGATTCCGCTTCCGGCAGTTCACGGAAAAGCCCTCATTGAACAGCGTGGCGACGACGACGAGCTATCGGTAATCATCAAAGAGGCGTGTTCACGCGAGTTGATGGATTTGGGGCTTATCTTCAACAGCCTTAACATCAAAGGCGTTCTTAGTGAAGTTGCGGACGCGCGGCGACGTGAATCTGCGGCGAGAGCGAAAGCGAGCGCAGATGTAGTTCAGGCGCAAGAGGAGCAGCGTTCGCGTATCGCACAGCTGGAAGCCCAGCAGAAAGTGAACGACCAAGAGCGTGCCTTGCAGATGCAGATAGCCTCCAACGGAGCCTCTATTGCACGTGCCGAAATGGAGCGTCAAACGGCAGTGCGCGGGCAGCGCGAGGCAGAGTTGAACGCCACTCAGATAACCCAAGCCCGTGCTGACGCAGAACAGACCGTTATTAAACAAGAGGCGGAGGGGCGCGCTCAGGCGGCGCGAATTATCGCAGTGGCAGAGGCGGAGGCGGCGGCGATTCGCAAGAAAACCGAAGCCCTACGCGACACAGGCGATGCCTATCTTGAGTTGAGAAGACTGGAACTCACTCCCGAAATCACTCGCGAAATCGCGGCGGCACTAGGGCGCGGGCAGTTCGTCAACTTCGGTTCGACGGGCGGCGGCGGGCAGAGCGCGGCGGCGACAGGCTCTGACGACGTTCAGCGCGTAGTGCAGACTCTTCTTGCGGCGAAGATAATTTCGGACAGCGGCTTCGGAAATGCGGGCGCAAAAGAGGATATCCCTGCCACTGCCCCGCAAAGTATCGCCGCTCCTAAGCCGAATTTGGCACCGCCTCAAGCACCGCCCACGCGCCAGACCCGCTAAATGGGCGTAGTCTAATAGGTAGAGAATGGAGGGGGCAATAGTCGCCCCCTCTTTTCTTTTGCCTCAATTACTCTCTAAAGTCCCGTATCTATTGACAATCAGAACGGAATTGGGTTTAATATCAGTTGGACATCTTTTCGGACATAAGGCGACACGCGTGAACTTACAAGAGACATTAGAACAACCCACCCCCAAACCCAAACCACCCGTTCAGCGCAAGCCGCCTAAGGTAAACCCCGCTCGTTCGGCATCCTACTTCAACCGCGCTGAGTACTATCGTAAGCTGGGACGGCTTCAGACTGCCCTCACCAAATACCTTATGGCGGTAGAGGCGACACCTGAGAACGCGCACTACCACTACCGGTTACGAGAGTGCTATGGCGCGTTAGGGCGGACAGGCTATGCTGTACTGGAACTAGAAAAAGCACGAAACCTCTCTCCTGAAAATCAGTTCTACCACTTCTGGCTTGGCGACTTCTACTCTCGATTAGGGCGCCTACATGAAGCTATCGAAGCCCTCCAGCACGCCGTATTTCTTGCGCCCGAAAACGCCTACTACAGTATGCGCCTTGCGATACTCTGCCTGCAAGGCAATCGCCTCCAAGACTCTGCGGAGGCACTCCGCCACGCCGTCAGCTTACGCCCAGACAACGCCTCTTACCACTCCCTACTCGGCGACATCTATATACGGCTCGGATACGAGCGTCAAGCCCTTCAGCACTACCGAAGCGCAGGGAACCTCTCCCCTTACGATTCCGCCTTTGTAGAGCGCGTCCGCAGAATGACTGCGATAGACCCCTTCGCGGAGCCTTCCGGTGAGTGACCTAACCAGCTCTTCCGCCACGCCCCCCGAACTGTTGGAGTCGCTCTACCCGCTTCACGTCGCCATCGATAGTAATCCAGCGGTTATCTACCTCTCCAGCTTGAATACCAACTCGCGTCGTACTATGACTAACGCCCTCAATACGATCGCCTATCTCCTTACATCTGGGCACGCCGACGCGCTTCTGCTCGACTGGTCTCGCCTACGATTCCAGCACACCTCGGCTATTCGCGCCGCCCTCACCGAAAAATACCGACCCGCAACGGTAAACAAAATGCTGTCGGCACTCCGTGGAGTGCTGAAAGCTGCATGGCGATTGGGGCAGATGTCGGCGGAAGAGTACCAGCGCGTAACGGATGTGGCGGGGGTTTCAGGAGAGACCCTTCCGGCGGGGCGCTCCCTCTCTATGGGCGAACTCGTCGCCCTTATGCAAGCCTGTAGCCAAGACGATTCTCCCATGGGGGTACGCGACTCCGCGTTGATTGCGCTCTTATATGGGGCAGGGCTACGGCGGGCGGAACTCGTTGCGCTTACACTAGAGGACTACAGCGCACAGGAGCGAACGCTTAAAGTGCAGGGCAAGCGGAATAAGCAGAGGTTGGTTCCCATTGCGGGTGGCGCGGCAGAGGCTCTTACTGAATGGCTCAAGATTCGGGGTAGCGAAGCGGGGGGGATATTTCTGCCCATTCGCAAGGGAGGGCACATAGGTTGGGGACACCTTACCACGCAGGCAGTCTACAATATCCTGCTACACCGCGCTGGGCAGGCGAATGTCGCTCACTTTACGCCACACGACTTTAGGCGAACCTTTGTGGGAGACCTACTTGATAGAGGTGCAGACATAGTGACAGTGCAGAAACTTGCAGGACACGCGAACGTCTCCACGACTGCCCGCTACGATAGGCGCGGAGAGGTTGTCAAGCGCAAAGCAGTGGAGCTACTTCACGTTCCTTATCAGCGTACAGGTGAGGGCAAAGCGTAGAGTACATACGAGGAGGTTTTTCTTACAAATCAGGCACACACGAGAACCTAGAACTGTGGTATGAGGGGGCGATTTGAAGTAGTCTATTGTCGTATCCACACCCTAAGCGCACCTACTGAAACAAAGCCCAGCTCAAGCGAATCCCGCAGAGATTTGTCCGCTTCATATCCTACTAAAGCACACCCTGAAAAAGTGCGGCTCGCCTCCGTCAAAAAGCCCCCTCGATATATCTTTGAATCCCCAGTTGGAACAAAGATATTCGACACCCCAACTACCTCTCCTGTCCGATTCGCAATGCCTCCTGCGACTATCGTGCCACTCTCCTTCGCAACGAAAAACACCACGTCAGGGTGCTCCAAAAGAGGTGTAAGGAAGATGCGCTTATCGTCCGGACTCTTCTCTGCACCGCTCCAAGCCTCTTCCCACAATTTTAGCTCTTCAGGCGTTTGAACCTGTTCCCAATCTACCCCCTCGATGCGAGTATCCAGATTTGAATACGAAGGCTCTCTGACTATCCACTCCGCCTCAAAAGAGAAGGGGAAACCATAAGGTGTAAGGTCTAGGGCGTGAAAACTATCCTTGACTCCGCACCCCAAAGGCAACTCCATTCGGTGAATCTCCTCTTCGAGGAGAGAGGCAGCCGTGGTGTCAGTTAAGGTGATTGCGTTGGGGTAGTAGCGGGGAGTTCTGTGTTGATTTCGCCATAACTGAGGCGAAAACTCACCAGGGATACCGTGTGTCTGACACACGGTATCACACCAAAGAGCGTTATTTTGCAGGGCTTTTTGGAGGTAGTTGTCAGTCATAGCTTTCTCTACATGAAGACTGTCGTCCCATAAAATGCCGAGTTCTCCCGCGATTTCATCCAGTCTGTTTTATTTACCGCTACTCTTGAGATGCCTACAACCTCTGCCGAGAATGTGTCCTCTTCGCGTTTAAAGGTGATTGTCGTGTGTTTTATGGCGACTACATCGCCAATCGCACTCTTGCCCGTGGTTAGGATCATCTCTTTGAGGGCATCGGCTTGTGCTTCCGTCGCCTTCGCGTCAAGGTAGATTACGGAGCGGCGTTTCGCCTGTGTGTTTTTGAGGTTGTCTTCACTCACTACTGCTACCATTGCGTTTAGACCTTTAAGGCTTACGCCCTTATAGCTACCTGTACGGATATGCCACAGCATTTGCGCCTCACGACCCACCGTGACAATCTCGCCATTGTAGTGGCAAGCCCCCGAAAAGACGCTTGCGGTTCGCGCCTCCAAATAGTCCGCAACGACTCTGTTGTCGGCGGGTTCTGCTCCTGCTAGTGTGGCTGATAACGCCAATAATGCCAAGGATACAGCTATGGTTCGCATCGAAATATCTCCTTATCACACGAATTTTGAATGTGGTTTACGGATTAACCTTGCGTGAAATCTCAAATGCCGCTTCGATTGAATGGGTGAACTGAGGGCGTAAGACCCCCTCCTCTGTGATAATTGCTGATATTAGTTCGGCGGGAGTCACGTCGAAAGCGGGATTCAATACATTTACTCCTTCAGGCGCGATTCGCGTCTCTCCTATGTGAGTCATCTCTCGGGTGTCACGCTGTTCGATAGGGATCTGTAGTCCGTTTGGGAGATCTCTATCAATGGTGGAGAGAGGAGCAGCGACATAGAAAGGGATGTTGTGATGATGCGCGATAACGGCGAGGCTATAGGTTCCGATTTTGTTTGCAGTATCGCCGTTCGAGGCGATTCTGTCTGCCCCAACGACGACTGCATCCACACGCCCTTGCCGCATCAGGCTTGCCGCCATATTGTCCGCAATCACCGTGACGGGAATCCCCTCCTGCACCATCTCCCACGCCGTCAGTTTCATTCCTTGTAGGCGGGGGCGCGTCTCATCTGCGTAGACATGGACATTTTTGCCCATCTCCACCGCGGCACGAATGACACCTAGTGCTGTCCCATAGCCTACCGTTGCCAATGCTCCCGCGTTGCAGTGGGTGAGGACGTTACTGTTATCCGAAAGGAGGTCTGCGCCGAACCAACCGAGTCGGCGGTTTGTGGTCAGGTCTTCGTCCAACATTGCCAATGCTTCGCGCATCAGCGCGTCCTTAATGTCCACCACACTACCCGACGTGTTGCGTGCTAAGTTCATGAGTCTATCTACCGCCCACATCAGATTAACGGCAGTGGGACGTGCTGTGCGAAACCTCTCTGCGATAGGTTCTAGCCGCTCCAAAAAGGCTTCACGTCCCTCCGCAATCTGATTCCGTGCCGCCATAGCAATGCCTAGAGCCGCAGTGCAGCCAATCGCCGGAGCACCCCGCACAACCATCGTCCGAATTGCCTCCACTACATCTCGCCAATCGGTGTAGTCGAGGTAGCGCATGATGCTAGGCAGAGCGTTCTGGTCAATGAGGCGTAGACGACCTGACTCCCATGCGACGGTTTGGAGTATTTTGGTGGGTTTTAGTTGCGACATCTGTTTCCATTCTCCTGAGTGGGGTTAGGCGTGTATTGCGGCGTGCTGTAAGGCGTGATGGCAGGGACTGTCCAGATCAAGAGGGATACGGCGTATTAACTCTAGCACTACGCTCTTGATTCGTTCCGCATTTTGGCGGAATACAGTGAAAACCTCCTCTGCATTAACAGGAGGAACCTCTCCTAAAGCGACAAGCCCACTATCATAATCGGTAACTAGAGAGATATTCACTACTGCAATCGCCTGTTCCAGAGTAAGATAGGCTTCGGGGTACTGCGTCATGCCCACAACATCCCATCCCGACTGCGTGAACCATTTGCTCTCGGCTTTTGTTGAGAAACGAGGTCCTTGTATCACTACCATTGTACCCGTCTCATGCACAGTGATGTCCTGCTCTCGTATTACCTCGATAGCAAGTTGGCGTAGATGGGGGCAGTAAGGGTCTGCGGGGCTGACGTGATGCACGATGGGTCCCTCATAAAAGGTGTCTATGCGTCCGCGAGTACGGTCTATATACTGGTCGCACACCACGAAATGACTGGGTTTTAGGTGCGTTTGTAGGCTGCCCACTGCACAAGGGCTAATAAGATAGCGTACTCCTAACTCCTTCATTGCCCATACGTTAGCACGAAAATTGATTTTGTGGGGCGGGATGGTGTGGTGCCGCCCATGTCGGGGCAAAAAAGCGACCCGTTTACCCTCTAGCTCTGCGAGGAAGATGTTGTCGCTCGGTGTGCCATAGGGGGTTTCGAGAGATATCTCCTCGACATTAGGAAGCAGAGAGTAGAATCCGCTTCCTCCAAAAACGCCGATATCGGCGCGGGGTTTCTCTTGAACAGCCATGCGTATAGTATCAGAGGCATCCTCACGGAGTACTCTGTCGCTCCTTTCTTTGGTCTGGGCTGACTTTTGAACAGCCGTATCACACGAAAGAGAGGGCGGTCTATGGTTTCTCACTCAAATTGTGAGTTATAATAGATGGAGATACCGTGCCCAATCTTCCGAAAATTCTAATGTTAAGTATACCGCGTGAGGCTGAGAAGGATGCAAAAGAGGGACAAATGAGACTCTTTAGAGTGCCAAATATTTTAACGTATGTTCTGCTTTTACTGCTTTTGAAGGCGCAAGGGCAGGCGGGGGCGCAGAAAACGCCCGACCCCGACCCTTTCGCGCAACCTGAAACTCGCATCACAGTAGGTTGTACCCTCTACTTAGAGGTCGCGGAAGAGCCTGAGCTGAGCCACGCCTACGAGATAGATGCGAAAGGGAGCCTCGCCTTCAAGGTGGGGGAGGGGACGGACGAAAAGAGTCTGCGCCGCTGGACGGTAAAAGTCCTGGATAGAACCGTAGGCGAAGCGCGAAACCTGATAGTAGACAGCCTCAAACGCTATGTCATTAGCCCTACTGTGCGCCTTACTCTAACCCATATTCCTCGTTTGAGCGTCGAAGTGCGCGGAGCCGTAAAGAGCCCGGGTAAGCGAGAGCTACGCCTTAAATCGCGTCTTGCCGATGTGTTTGAGCAGATAACACCTGCCGATAACGCCGACCTAGGCAAGGTGACGCTCATTCACCGAAGCCCAGCCGACCCCAATAATAAGACTCCGCGCCAGATAGCCTTCGACTATACCGCGTATCTGAATGGCGAGGTGAAAGATACTCCGCTACTAGAGCAGAACGACCTTATCAAAATTGGGCAGATTGTAGAGGAGAAGCCGCGCCCTCCGCTGGAGGTGGTGGAGGTGATTGGAGAGGTTCAACAGCAGGGGAGCGTACCCTACTCTCCTACCCTCACAATACGAGATGCTTTGCGTCGAGTCGGGGGGCTAAAACCGACGGCAAAGCGTGATAAAATACTCCGAATTCGCCTCTCAAACCGCAAAAAGTACTATGTGGATAGCGATAAGGTGGAGGCGGGCGACCCTCTTCATAATCAAGTGTTGGAGGCGGGAGATACAATCATTGTAGAGACTCGTGACCAGAGCCTAATCTTTGCGGTAAGCGGAGAGGTAAATCAACCCAAAACATTTGAATGGAAACCAACAGAGAGAGTTACCCTTACGGAAGCGATAAAGATGGTAGGAGGGGTGACACGCACTGCTGACCGCCGCAAGGGAGTGATTCGGCGAGGCTATCTGCGAAACCCCACCCTTTCGCATCCTCTCTATTTCGACCTCGATTTAATAGCCGCCAAAAAGCAGGTAGACTGGGAGATAGAGGCAGGAGATGATATTCTCATACTACCACGCCAACGCGCCCCCAGTTTTGGTAGCCTCTTGCCGGCTATTCTACGCCTTCTCCCTTTTGGGCTTTGATCACCTTCTCGATGGCTTATACACTGCCGCCTGCTGCGGCAATCGCGGTCAGTGCGGGTTCGCAAACCCAGCCCTGCTCCTGATATTGGCGGGCATAGGCTATTGGTGTTGCGTTGTGGAAGACAGTCATACGCTCCTTCTCCGAATCACCCATGTCTTGCAGTTGCTTACGGAAGGTCGCTCGAGCATTCGGTTCGGCTCCGTGTGCCAAAAGCAGACGCGCTTTGGCATCCGATCTATCGCCCAAACTGACAACGGCATGAAACATCGGGGTATGACCTCCAAAGCCCTCCGAATCCACTCTAGCGTGGGCATTGGGGTCTGCTCCTCGCTCCAGAAGCCATCGCGCTATTGTCCTATCATCATATTCCATTGCCAAATGCAGTAAGGTACTACCCTCAATCGGAGTTGCTGTCAAGCACTCATCAGCCTTCAGCCCTAGCTCCTGCGGGTATATCTCTTCCCCAGTAAACTGGTTGTTCAGAATCTGCCTGTCTCGATCGAGGTGCTTTTGTAGTAGGTCGGGGCTGCCGCGGTGGAGTGCCATCGCGGGCGTGTCAGGTAGAGCAAAACCTGCCTCTACCATTACCTCTAGGCAGGCGTGTTTGCCTAGAGGGTTGCGCGAATAGGTTCCTATCAGCATCGCCACAGGCGAACCGTGCTGCGAAGGAGGAGTCAGATTGGCTCCGTGCGCCAGTAGCCAACGCAGGGCTTCCGGTGCCAGTGTTTCGCAAGGGGCAAATATAATCGGATAGCGTCCATGCCAAAGCGCATTGACATCTGCCCCATAGCGCACCAGCAACTCCATCATTGGGAGGCGATGATCTACCAGTGCGGCACGCATAAGCGGACCGTCTCCGCCTTGATGCACCTCCGAGCCGTTCTCTAGCATCCAGCGTGCCATTTCGAGGCGAACCTCGGTGGGGGCACGCCGAGGAACACGGCATTCAGCAACCCAAGTAAGCGGACCATCATTGCCATAGCCCATAGGGGCACGGTGCAGGTCTGGGTGACGGGTCATCAGGCGTTTGACAAGGGGAAAGTCTTCCGTATCTATCGCGCTTTTGAGTTCACCGATGAGTGTGAGTGAATCCACATAGGCTTTCAGTTTCGTCCAACTAGCGAAACCATACACCTGGGCAGTTTGAAACTGTGCTTCGCTGAGTGTTTTTGCTCCGCCCGCTTTGAGGATATCGCGTGCCTGGTCTTTCAGATGGCGTAGATTGGGGTGAGGCGGCAGTATACGTGTCGCAGAGGAGGAATCGGGAACAGACATAATAGAGGGTCTCCTTTCAGAACTTGCCCGTTGTCCGCTGTTTCGGGCTGAAAGAAGGGAGTAGTGTCATAAACAGAAACAGCTGGGCTTCTACCCTTCCCGCGGACGGGAGGCATCCTGTATGCCTTATATTTATTGTACTACAGGAGTGGTGCTTCTTGCGGCAAGGAGAGAGAACAAATTCACGACAACTTCTCACCTGCCTCTGCCTCACGCTCTTTTTCCAAGGTTCATGGGCAGACTGAGTGGGGTAGTATAGTATCGCAAAAGATGCAGGGACTTTAGGTTAAAAGGAGTCGCAAACATGGATATTCTCGATAGGCTATTAGGACACGATACATGGACAACACGCCAGCTGCTGTTACGGTGCGATGTGCTGTCAGAGGAACAACTAGATAGAACGTTTGAGTTTGGAAACAGAAGTCTTCGGGAAACCTTTCATCACATTATCGCGGTTATGGAGAGTCATACCGACTTTCTGCTCGCCCGGATGCCTTCGGCACGCGACTATACGGATAAGTCTGTTGAACAGCTTCTGTTGCGACTGGTTAGCGTCTCCAAAGATTTTTCTGATGTAGCCCAGCGAGTACAGCGGGAAAACCGCATGGATGAGCTGATAACGAACCCCCGCAATGGCAGTCGGAGGTCTTACGGCGGTATTATCGCACACCTCCTCACTCACAGTATGCACCACCGCGCTCAAGCCCTCTATATGATGGAGAGATTAGGGTTGGAGGATGTTATAGAGGGAGATGCACTCGGTTGGGAAGCCGTAGTCCGAGGC
>JAPLCR010000493.1:1517-6661 GCA_026392135.1 Armatimonadota bacterium | reverse complement strand
TATCATCGGCTTTCATAGATAGGGTTTTACCCTTTTTGTATGGCGTTCCCTTCATGAATGCAAATAGGGGTATGTGTTTTACAAGTTGTGTGTCAACAGAAAGTTGTGTGTCAACAGAAAAATGAATTTCATGCGGGTAGAAATCACTCTTTTTTATTTCTTTAGGCATATAGCACCTCTATTTATTTTATTTTTTTCAATGATATAGGTCAATGTAAAGCGAAGGTGTGGCTACTTTTCACGAATTGCATCGTACAAATCACTGTTAATATTAATTATACAGCGAAACTGTAAAAACCACAGAAATCATTTTCAAACTCCTCGCTAACCAACACACAACGCTTCATTCAGGAAAGATTAACCTCGTCCTATCACCACTCAGTCCGCGCCCCTGATTTGCCGTCGTTACCTCCAACCCCGCTCTGGCGACCAGCGAAGAGCGAATCCCGCTTCGCCGTTAGCCAACGCTTGAAGTGGCGGTTGCAGAAATCCTCGAATCTGCTGGATAACGGAAAAGAGGTCTCCCGCTCCTTTGCGAAGCGCGGTTTTGCCCAGAAAGGCGCTCCATTGCCTTTGTTTCAGAGCGTCGTTCGAGAACGAATCGGTAAGCGCGAATGGAAGTCCCTCTGTCGGGTAGGCGGTTTCCCGTCGCGTGAAAGTGGCATGGAGAGCGGCGCAGAGCCGCGTCCCTTCAAAAGAGTAGGCGCTGCTCAGATACCATAAATCGTAGAAGTCTTTCATACGCGTATTGACCATGCCAAGATTGACCAGAGCCTGACACTTCTCTGCGATAACCGTCTCTTTCTGGTAGGCGCGAAGTCGAGGGGCGGGTTTGCCGAGCAACGCGGGCAGGTCAACCTCCTCTGGCGGCGGAGCGGCGGCTTCGCCAAAGGCGATGTCTATCTCTAATCGGAGGCGGGCGGTTCCTAATGTCGCCCCCATCTCCAGATGTAGCCCCTGATAGATACGCCCTTCCGAAAGTTCTTCAATGTGGAGCGTATCAGGCAGAAAAACAACCTCGTCCTCTTCCACCGGTTGTACGCAGACGGCTTCTATAATTTTTCGTAATGCTATCGGGGAGTTGTCGCCAGTCGCCAGCAGGTCAATGTCGCGAGTGGCGCGGTGCGGTTCCGAATCCCAAATTGTGAACAGAGTCGCTCCGCGCAAAACGAAGCGGTCGCGATAGGGCGAACAGGCAAGGCGGTATAGAAAGCGCTCATTGAGATAGCGGATAAGAACCAGCGCGGTATCTTCTCCTGTTGAGCGCGCGTAGTTCCGCAGTTTCTGCTGTAGCGAAGCGCCTGGATTGCGTTCGCCCTGCGGTCTCTTGTGTTCAGGCGGGTTCATGTAGTAAGGCTCTCCAGATAGGGGCGCATCACATTCGCTACCCGGCAAATCGTCGCGTAACGCCACAGGTCGTCCATCGTTGCGGCGCGTTTACGCCAACAGTCCCGCAGGGCTTCCAGAGCGACATCCAGCCCGATTTTATTTCTATATTTGAAGCAGTCCGCAACGGTTTTGGCGGGGGAGTAGACACACACAGGGACACCGCTTACCGTATGCGTCTCCACGCCTTCCGTAAACCCTTCGCCAGAGAGACGAATCACGCGCACGGGCGGATAGTCAATCTGCGGGCGATGAGCGCGAGGCGGGAGCGCTATCCAGACTTGATGCGGGAGTTGCGTCGTCAGTTCATGAAATTGAAGGGCGGAGAGAAGGCAGACAACCCCTGCGGGAACGCGCAAAGCGACCTCGGCTAATGCGCTGTTTGCCTCTAGTTCCGCTTCGGAAAGCATATAAACACCACGCCCGGAGCGTAGCAGTAGCCCTTGTTCGTACAAGCGTTGCAGGTGCGTCGGCGAAATGCCGAGGGGAGTCAAGTCGCGGGGGCGGAGGAGTCCGCGGTCTTGAGCCAGTTGGAGAACTTGTTGGGCTGTCGTCTGTGTCATTTCCGAATTCCTTGTACTATGTGTGTATTATACAAGATTTTCGGAAGGAAGTACAGCGGTTTATTTCAGGATGGTTGCGTTGACGCTCTTGACTTTTCAGCCCATTAGGGTATAACACAACTAGAAAACCCGAACGCCGCCCCTGCTGGAAACAACTCCTGATGTTCAAATAGAAACTCGCAGAGATATGGGAGGTCGCGAGATAGTCGGCGTGTCGCTCAATATCTTCCACAGCGCGGGGTCGCATAAGAACCGTATGCAAGGGTGGCTCGTCATGGCTCACGAATTCGCCCCCGCGCCTTGCTTCGCTTTTTGTCGGGCATCTACTCGCGTCCAAAGGTCTTTCCAGAAATCGGGCGTTACCGGGATAGCGTCGCCGCTTTCCAGCCCTTCGAGTAGAAGCGTTTCCAGTCGCTCCTGCGCCTTGCGCTTCTTGTCTTCGCGAATCAGTTCGCGCAGGTACTCGCTGGTCGTTCCGTAGCCGCCGGAAGCGACCTGCTCTTCAATATAGTCTTTAAGCGTCTCTGGCAACGAGACATTAACATTTGTCATACTGCAGTCCTCCCGTAAATGGTATTCACCACATATTATGGCATAATCTGCCATGAAACCGCAAAAATTGTTATTCCGTGCGCCTTTAGGGGCGAAGACTTTCCATTGGAGGCTACCTGACCATGAATATCTCGCTTACCCCTGAACTGGATACATTTGTCACAGCAAAGGTGAAGAGCGGTCTGTATCACTCCGCCAGCGAAGTGATACGCGAGGGCTTGCGTCTGCTGAAAGAGCGGGAAGCACTACAGGAGATTAGGCAGGAGGAGTTGCGGAAACAGGTTCGCGAAGGGTTCGCGCAGATTGATAGCGGCGACTGTCTTGAGTTCTCTTCCGTCGAAGATATCGCCTCTCATATCATGGAAGAGGGGTGTAAGCGGGTCGCTTCGCAAAACTCGCTATGATGCCGCGAAAGGTTATAAGCGCTTCACTCGCTTCATCTTGCATCAGTTGACAAGTTTTATGCAGAAGTGTATACTTGAATTAGGAGGCGCACAATGTCACAAACTATTACTTTGCGATTACCCGATACAACGGCGGATTGGCTCAAAAGCGCGGCACGTCGCAATGGGCGTTCTATCAACGAGTTGGGAACGGTTCTTTTTGAAGAAGCCCGCCGAGTTAGCGAGTTCGCCGATATAGAATTTCGCGCTTTTGGCGGCGAACGTCACGCCTGCCTCAAGGGCGATTTGCAGATTTGGCAGGTTATCGCTGTCGCTCAAGATTACGGATTGGACGCCGAGAAAACAGCCGCTCATTTCGGCTTTCCCGTATGGCGTGTGCAGGCGGCTCTTAACTACTACGAGGCTTTCCCCGAAGAGATTGATTCGGCTATTGAGGAGAATCGCGCCATGGATTACGAGAAGCTCAAACGCTTGTTCCCTCAGATGAAACTGGTGGAAACGCCTAAAGGCGCTTCGAGGACAGAACAGGCGGAAACTCGCTAATGCCTTTGGCATTTCTGCTGGACGAACATCTCTCCCCGAAAGTGGCGGAGCAAATCGCTGTCGAACGCCCCGATATTCGCATCGCAAGCGTGCGTGTGTGGCGTGGCGGGACATTTCGCGGTCAAACGGACGCGACCTTGCTTCAGGCGGCGTGGGAGGAGGGACTGACTCTCGTGACCTACGACTGCAAGACTATCCCGCCGCTCCTAACTGAGTGGGGCGGCGTGGGCGAAAGCCATGCAGGGGTGGTGTTTGTAGATGAGCGTACCGTCGGACAGGGGGATATTGGCGGGCAGGTTCGGGCCATACTGCCGATGTCGCCCTCGAAAGTGTGGGAGGCGTTGGAAGGCAAGTAGATTGCTTTGACATGCGAATAGCCCTCTCTCCGAGTTGGAGAGAGGGCTATTTTTGTGAAAGGCTTGACCTTGCAGGCACTTCGCTTGTTTTAGCACATTTCACCCAACTCCCCCCCTGATAATCTCACCTATTTTGTCTCCGTGACGCAAATCGATGCCAAATTTGACGATACTGTCACGCTCATACCTTAGAATACTAATAACAGAGCCATTTAATGCGGTTGCGGATTCAGGCACGGAAACTAGAGCACAGCGTCTGCGGGTGATATGAATCCAAAACCATCGTGTTAACGCGACCCCATACAACAAGGGCGGCTCTGAAAGGACAAAAACATGAGTTCTCTACAAATAGGTATAAAAACGCGCCTACCAAGGCTTCTATCTCAGCTTACTCTCGGCTTGTGCCTCCTCGTTGCGTTTCAAGTACACACTCAAGCTCAGACAGGGATTCCTAATACGTGGGGCTATAACAGTGCAGGACAACTAGGAAATGGCGACACAATTTTAAAGAAAACTCCCGTACAGATGGTCGGCTTAACGGGTGTAGTGCAGATTTCTTTGGGAGGAAATCACACGCTTGCCGTAAAATCCGATGGCACAGTATGGGCGTGCGGCTCAAACCTCTATG
The DNA here is from genome assembly GCA_026392135.1 of Armatimonadota bacterium. Taxonomy (GTDB): domain Bacteria; phylum Armatimonadota; class Chthonomonadetes; order Chthonomonadales; family Chthonomonadaceae; genus CAIJLM01. The sequence continues at coordinate 2,229 of JAPLCR010000493.1, read as the reverse complement.
GTCAACTCGGCGACGGCACGAACATCAACCATAGCACCCCCTTCCAAGTTGCGGGGCTAACTAATATCGTACAGGTTGCAGCGGGCAGTTACCACTCTCTCGCTCTGAAGTCCAATGGCACAGTGTGGGCATGGGGATACAACAATGATGGCGAGCTGGGCAATGGAACGGACGTAAACAGCCTTGTCCCTGTCCAAGCATCTGGCTTTACTGGCGGCGTGAAGATAGCCGCTGGAGGAGGGCACTCGCTCGCCGTTAAGTCCGATGGAACCGTGTGGACATGGGGCGATAACTTGGCGGGGCAGTTGGGAGACGGCACTATCATCAAGAGAAAGCAACCTACGCTGATAGCCGGTATAGACCATGCCGTGCAGGTTGCGGGGGGGAACACCCACAGCCTAGTTCTCAAGTCCGATGGAACCGTCCTCGCGTTTGGGAGTGGCTCCCTAGGGCAACTCGGCGACGGAACTTATGAGACGCGCCTTAGCCCAGTAGGAGTTCTTGGGGTGAGTAACATCATACAGATTGCTACGGGGCAGTCGCACTCCCTTGCGCTAAAGTGGGATGGAACGGTATGGGCTTGGGGATCCAATGGGCATGGAGAGTTGGGTGACGGAACTCAAACCACCAGTAACGCCCCCATCGCTACCGCTCTATCGGGAGTTTTGCAGGTGGCGGGCGGTTCACAACACTCTCTCGCCCTCAAATCCGA
>JAPLCR010000493.1:0-1475 GCA_026392135.1 Armatimonadota bacterium | reverse complement strand
CCTTACCGTTTGGGGTTGGGGAGCAAATAACTATGGTCAACTAGGCGATGGTAGTAACTCAATGGCTCTCTTGCCTGTCCAAACAGCGGGGCTATCCGGGCAGACAATGATTGCGGCAGGGGAGTTTCACTCCTCTTCGGTTATCGCGGTGAAAACCGCCACGACTACAACCCCTAAAAACCTCTCCTTTGTCTATGGAAAGCCCGTTGTTCTCTCTGCGGTCATCAAGAGTAGCCTGAGTGTCGCACTCGCTCAAAAGGCGATAGACTTCTCGCTAGACGGTATCCCTGTGGGAACAGGGATCTCGGACGCATCCGGGAAGGCTATAGTCACAGTCGGAAATCCTCTTGCGTTTCTTGGCGGCTCTCACGCTATTGTCGCCTCGTTTGCGGGCGATATTCTCTTGCTACCCTCTCAAGGCAACGCTACCCTAACGGTCACACCTTCTGATACCACGCTCACTGCGGGAAATGTCACGGGGCGCGTTGGAGACACGAAAACCCTGATTGCCACACTCAAGCGCAACTCCAACAACAAGCCGATGATCAATAAAACCGTCTATTTCAAAAGCGCGGGAACGCTGCTGGGAACCGCTATGACAGATGGCTTCGGCAAAGCGACGCTGATGTACGCTATTGGCGAAAGTTTTGGCGTAGGAGTGTTTCCCGCAAACGCTGGCTACGATGGCGACGCAAGCCACAACGCCTCCTCGGCGAGCTTCACTCTGACCATCAATCAATCGCCCACGCTGTTGAGCCAGTTGAACCTTACGGGACAGAGAGGCGCGACCGTGGTTCTGACCGCTACACTGAAACGCACTACTGACAACGTCGGCATAGCGGGTAGAAGCGTTCGCTTTGAAGTGCAAGCCAAGCCCGCAGGTCAAGCCATAACAGGCGCTAATGGCGTAGCGACTCTCAACTTTGTCATTCCTGCGAATTTCAGCCTAGGCAACCACAAGATGACCGTTAAATTCGATGGCGACGCGCTCTATCTGAAGTATTCGAATGTCGGCGGAGTCCTGACGGTGAATCCGTAATCAGGCTTTGAGCGGATGGCATAAGCGCAAAGCCTCCTTTCTGGTAAAACCCAGAAGGGAGGCTTTGTTGTGTTCAGAGCGCAAGTTATCGCTTAAAAGCTATCGTTCATCCACATAACCGGACCTCGCATAAGCGTCTTAAAATCGGAGTAACCCTGCTCGTCATGCACCTCTAGGCGGTCTGCGCGGCGCATTATGTCTATCTCAGGAGCACCGAAGTAGACTTGGCTCATCGCCTGAATATCCAGCGAAATTTGCGCCTCCTGTGTGGTTCGTGCAACTTGCGCCTCCCCGCCCTCATACTCCACGCGCCACGTTCCCATGTTCCAGTCTGCATCTGGGTCATTGAGAGCGACGACGACGCTACCGCTCTTATCTGCATCGGGTTTCCACGCCTGTAGCGCGGCGGCGAAATCTACCACGCGCCCCTGCATAC